>USDU01000019.1 GCA_900553635.1 uncultured Lachnospiraceae bacterium
AATATTCCGATTTTACGCTCTCTGCAACTTCCCGACAAATTCCAATTTATCACTTTAACAATAGGCCTTATAGCGAAAAAAATCAAGACAGTGGGAATATAAAAATTTAGTTCAAATTCACCCTCTCGGGCCGAGGACAAATTACGGAAGAACATTTATGATAAAGAGGACAACATATATCAATAAACGCAATGCACAGATAAGGGGGAAATATGAACTTTATAGTGAGAACACCGCTTCGGTTGAATCTGGAAGATCCGGAACAGGCAGATATTTATCAGGTATTGAAAAATCTGGACAGGCATATCTATAAGTCGCAGAATCAATTTATCGTGGAAGCTTTGAAGCATTATATCAATGATAGCGGAGCGGATGTGTTGATGGAACAGAAAGCTTCAGAAGAAAAAAGGTATGTGACAATGGAAGAACAGGAGATGATGAAAAAAGAATTGAAAGAAGAGCTGCGAAAGGAATTACTGGATGAGACGCGCGCAGAGGTTGTGAGACTCCTGGGGCAGTATGCGGCAGGCAGCCATTGGGGTAGCAGAGAAAACTGATTTGGTGCCAAAAAATAGTGTCAAAACGAAAAAGTGACATTAAAAAGTGGTGTCTAAAGCGAGAAATGGTGTCGAAAAACGGCACCATTTTGTTATATCAGGGGTTTTAGGGGATTTTTCCCTAACCAGAGGGTATTTGGACGGTGACGTCACAAATGCGTATCTGGCCGTAGACTCCCTGGGGTTACGTTGGATAATGATGATAAGCATAAAAATACCATCTCGCAGTAAAGCTGCGTGGATATCACGCTGATTTGTCACTGCTACGGTATAAAATTCCTGAATTCAATAGAATATACTATCCCCGTAAGAATATGTCTCAACCGCCGGATATTTCACAGGACTATTCTAAGAAATTCTGTCATAGGAATGGATAAAGAAATGGAAATGAGGGGAGTGGGAGCCGGGAATGAAGAAGCGGAAGCTGAATTACAGATTTCATAATCCCAACACAGCAGAGGCGACCACTGCTTATCTGTTGAAAGTATTATTGGAAGTCAATGCTGCAAAGGTGGAGAGAGTAATTCAGGAGAAAGTATGGAGCCAGGAAAAGAATAGTTGAAAATTTCTGTTTACACAGGTCTTCTGCGTGATATAATAAAGTTGTAACAGAACGATTTGAATGTAACAGAAAGGCTTGAAATATGAATATAGCAGCTTACTGCCGTGTTTCCACAGATAAAGCCGACCAGCTTAACAGTCTGGAAGCGCAGAAAGATTTCTTTTACGAATACACAAAGCGCACCGGTGACACACTGATCCGCCTTTATGCAGACGAAGGAATCTCTGGTACAAAGATTAAAAACCGGAAAGAATTCCTGCGTATGATGGCGGATGCGGAGCATGGACTGTTTGATATGGTAGTCGTAAAAGATATTTCCCGTTTTGCCAGAAATACCGTGGATTTATTGCAAAATGTCCGCAAGCTGAAAGCGCTGGGCATTGAAACGCAGTTTCTTACGGCGAATATGACCAGCATGGGTAACAGCGAATTTGTGCTGACGCTATTCGGCGCCCTGGCCCAGGAAGAGAGCGCAAACACATCTAAGCGTGTAAAATTCGGCAAGAAAATGAATGCAGAAAAAGGACGTGTGCCAAACATTGTCTATGGATACGATAAGACCATTGGAGACTACTTTAATTTAACCATCAATGAAAAAGAGGCGGATATTGTCCGTCAGATTTATCACTGGTATACGGAAGAAGGCTACGGAACAGCTAAAATTGCCAATATGCTCAATGAAAAAGGGCTGAAAACGAAGCGGAATTGTAAGTGGAGTCAGAATGCTACCACAAGAATCCTGACCAATGAGCTGTATACCGGGAAGATCATCAATGGGAAGCAGGAGGTCGCTGATTTTCTGACCGGCCAGCGGAAAGAAAAGGACGAAACAGAGTGGATGGTAGTAGAACGCCCGGAGCTGCGTATTATTGAGGACGAAACCTTTGAACGGGTGCAGGAAATTCTTCATTCCAGACATGACACGTTTCATATTTCCCATGAGCGACAGAGCAACAGGCATTTGTTTTCTACTTTGATTAAGTGTAAAGAGTGTGGTTGGTCATTCCGCAGAACTGTCCGCAAATATAAAAATACCTATATTCGCTGGGTGTGCTCCGGTCATAACGGCAGGGGAGCAGAAAGCTGTCCCAATGGGGTTACAGTGGATGAAGAAGAACTGATTGAGGTTCTTCAGGAATATTTTACAGAGGTTCTGAAGCAGAAAAAGAAAGTTATCCGATACGTGGTAAATGAGTTCCAGCGCATTTACAAGGCAAAGGATGAAAACCTGGAGTATGAAAAGGAACTGAATAGCGAACTATCCAGACTACAGAAAACCCGTGAAAAATATATGGACATGTATACGGATGATCTGATCAGCCGCGAAGAACTGAACGATAAAATCGGCGGAATGCGGAAAGAGATCGAGCGTCTGGAAAATGAGCTGAAACTGATTTCCTATCATATAACGAAGGGTGAACAACTGGAAGCGGTATTAAATAACACATTTAAAGAAATAGAGGACATTACCGACGTACATCAGATGACGAATACACAGTTAAAAAAGATTATCCAGAAAATCGTGGTGGACAAGGATGGAAATGTGGACATTTACCTGCGAATTCTTGGTGATTTGGGATTAGAAGAAGCCGTTCTAATTAACGACAACTATACATAAGGATGTGGCAGAACGCCTGTTGCATATTAATCCCGGTCTCGCGAGACAGGCCAGGAAGGTTTTGGACGTAAATAAGTCCGAGCGGCATATCCGGGGCGGCCTGGCGACCCGGGAAAAATATCTGCATCAGCATGGGAGAATGTAGGTAAGCAGGAGCAGCTGATAAAGTGGATTCAATAAGATAAGGGGCCTTTATAGCAGCCCCTTATCTTAATCGGTATCATTTTAATTATCTTCCGGAATAATAACTGCGGCAATAATATAGGCCAACAGCCCTGTACCGCAGCTTCCGAGTGACAGCAGTACCCACAGAAGCCGAATCAGCGTAGGATCCATATTAAAATACTCACTGATGCCTCCGCAGACGCCGCAAATCATCTTATTTTCATTAGAACGTAATAACTTTTTCGGTCCCATATAAAAACCTCCATTATCTGTCTCTTTATCGAATGTAATACTTATAATTCAGAACCATGATGTTTCGTTTCGGATTCCCGATTCCGATGCTGTGCCCCGTCAAACTGCAGGGATATTTCTCCAATGCCACAGTCAGCGCTGATGGTGTGTGGCGCGCCATTATCTACGGAATGCTCCGAAGATAAGCCGGAATAGCTGGAACTACCGATATCAATGGAACCAATGCCGCACTCCAGTTCATAATTATAATCCGGTTCTTCACCGGCAACCATGATGGCAAGCGAACCGGTGCCGCACTCCAGTTCCAGCTCAGAACCATCAAAATATCCGATGGTCAATTCCCCTACACCCACATCAATAGACGCATCCTCTGATGCCAGCAGCGTATCAATGCTTCCTGATCCGGCTCCCATATCCAGGGAAAACTCCCGGGCCTGCAGCTTTCCGGCAGTCAGTTCGGCAGCGCCGAGATCCAAATCCATATCGTCAAACATCCGATCCGGAAGCAGAATCTGAAGTTCCAGGGCAGTATTTCCATTCGGACGGTCATCCTCCAGAATTAATGTATCGCCATCTCGAACAGATTCTTTGAAATATTTTCCGGCATTCCGTGTTTTTATGGAAATAAGATTGTCTTCCGAGGTGCCAATGGAAACGGATGCATTCGTTACATCCAATTCCAGCTTGCGGATAGTGGAATCATAAGTGCGCTCAGCAGAATCGCCGCCGGAGCCGTTCCTGTCATGTTCCCGGATCCCGGCAAAGGAAGAGGCGGGCACATGGAGATTCTGCGCAAGCTGACTTGGTTTCGCTCCAAACAGGAAACCAACGCCGACGCCGACAATTCCCAGTACTGTCAGTACTGCGGCTGCAATAAGAGAAATTTTTGTAAAACGCTTCATCGAATCACACCTGCCTTTCGAAAAGGAAGCCTAACCAGATTGACAAGTCCCTGTACCAGTACCGGCACTACTTTAAGCGCAATCCATAACAGCGCCAGCGACAGCAGAATGCCAAGAGCTGTCAGCAGGCAGCCGGCGCCTGCGGTAGCGATTCCCAGGACCGGTGCTGTAAAGAGCTGAATGAGCCCCACGCCAATGACAAAGATTCCGGCAACGAAAATGACAATTCCGGAAACCAGAACAGCTGCCACAGTCAGAAGCGCTGCCAGGAGGACGCAGAAAAGAACTGCCAGAAGGCCAAAGCCAACCGGAATCACAAAGGGACCAAGCACAATGCACAAAAGCACAATGGCCAGCAGCTTCCACAGATTCCGTTCCTTTTTCGGAGCGGTTTTCCCGGCGCTTTCGGAATCCATGAAAGAGGAAGCGGCAGGTGCAGCCCCATTTCCGTCAAAACGCATATCCCGGTAGCCCTGCTCGGAAAACTCCGAAGCGTCGTCGGACAGTCCGGCTTTGATTTTCCGTGCCACCTGCTCCGGGCTTCCAAGCTCTGTCAGAATCCGGGCTTCCTCCCCAGGTCCCGCGTCGTCAAAATAATCATTATAATACTGAAGGGCTTCCTCCCGCTCATTTTTAGAAATATCTGAGAGCAAATCCTGAAGTTGTTTCATAAATTCCGTTCTTGTCATGTCTCCTCACTCCCCGCAAACAAATTGGAAATCCTGATGGAATAAATTGTCCACTCGTTCCTGTACAGATTCAACTGCGCCGTTCCGGCCTCTGTAATCCGGTAATAGCGGCGGTTCCGTCCACCGAATTCCATATCGTAGGTCTCCAGACAGCCATCCTTCTGAAGCCGCCGGAGGACTGGATACAGTGTTGATTCGGAAATGTCGATGGCCTGCCGGACGTCCTGGGTAATCTTGTACCCGTAGGTGCCCTGGGCTTCATGGGATACAACCGCCAGCACAATTGCGTCTAGGAGAGCGGCTCCTGTGTTAAAAACCATGTGATCCACTCCTTATTTTATGCTGTAACAAGATATAATATTATACGTCATATAGTATTATCGGATGCCTATACTATACGCTATATAATATTATCTTGTCAATAGGATTCATAAAAACTTAATAATTGGAGAAAAGGCTTTATTTGACAGGCTGTAAACCTGCACTTTATAATAGAGAAAACAGAGGAAACCCCCTACGGGGATACCTGGATACGCTGAAAACATGCGCAAACAGAGGAAAGGGCGGAGTGTATGAAACCATTTATCATGACGGCTGATAAGGCCATGAAGAAACTGAAGGACGGCAATAAAAAGTACCTGGACTCCGAGACCGGAAAGGGCAATATCTCCAGAGCGCTGCGCTTGTATACCAAAGAGCACGGCCAGCATCCCTACGCGATCGTTGTCACCTGTTCCGATTCGCGGGTGATTCCCGAAAGCATCTTCTCGGCAGGCATCGGCGACCTGTTTGTGATTCGGGTAGCCGGAAATGTCATCGACGACCATCAGCTGGGCAGCATTGAATATGCAGCCAGCCATCTGGGAAGTCCTCTTATCGTCGTGCTGGGCCACACCTGTTGCGGCGCGGTGGACGCGGCGATTCATCACGATCCGGAAGGCTATATCAAGTTCATTACCGACGAGATTAAGCTGGCCATCGGCGACGAGAAGGATGATTTCAAAGCCTGCTGTCTGAATGTCCGGCGCAGTATGGCGCTCATTGAGCACAGCCTGGATATCGCGAAAATGGAAGAGAAAGGAATGCAGGTGGTCGGCGCGGTTTACCACATCGAGGATGGCCGGGTAGAATTCCTTTAGAGAAATCTGTAAAAAATTAAAAAAGAAGAAAGAGTCTAAAAGAACTGTGAAAGCCATTGACATTGACAGGATGCATGGTAAGATTAAATACTAAGCAGCACTGTGAGGAAAATGAATTCGCGAAGCCGTGAAGCATAAAGGAGTGAGCGAATGTTCGGATATATAGAATGTAATCGTTCGAAGCTTTCAAAGGAAGAGCAGGAACGCTACCAGAGCGTCTACTGTGGACTCTGCAGAAATTTGAAAATGAGATATGGGGAATTGGAGCGGATGAGCTTAAGCTACGACATGACTTTTGTGATTCTGTTCCTTTCTTCTTTGTATGAGCCGAAAGAGAAGACGACGGATTTCCGCTGCGGCATCCATCCGTTGCGGCCCCGCAGCGGCGTGGAGAACCGTTTTACGGAATACGCGGCGGATATGACCGTGGCCCTGGCTTATTATAAGGCTCTGGATGACTGGAAGGATGAAAAAAAGACCGGAAAACGCTGGTATGGTGATAAGCTGAAAAAGGCCTATGACGAAGTGGAAAAGGCTTACCCCCGTCAGTGCAAGGCCATCACAGACAGTCTCCAGGAGTTGGATTTTATCGAGCAGGCGCCGGGCGCCAATGCAGATCAGGCCATCAACTGTTCCGGCAAGATGCTCTCGGAGCTCTTTGTATACGAGGAGGATTTCTGGAGCAACAGTCTCAGGGTCTTCGGCTACGAGTTGGGCCGCTTCATCTATCTGATGGATGCGACTATGGATTATAAAAAGGACATGAAAACGGGTAACTATAACCCTCTTTTTGAGATGAAGAAAAAACCGGAAGAGATGGAACCGGTGTTGGGGCTTCCATTGGGTAATGCCATGGAGGTCTTTGAAAAGCTGCCGCTGGTGCAGGACGAACACCTGCTCCGCAATATCCTCTACGGCGGCGTCTGGCAGCAGTATTACGCGAAAATACGTGGAAAGGAGAAAACGGATGGTTGACGATCCATACAGAGTACTTGGGGTGTCCCGGGACGCCACCAGGGAAGAGATAAAAAAAGCCTATCGTCAGAAGGCAAAATTATACCATCCTGATCTTCATCCGGACGATCCGCAGGCAGCGGAGAAAATGAACGAGATTAACGAGGCCTACGATATGCTGAATAACCCGGAGAAATACCGGAGACAGCAGCAGACCTATGGCGGCTATGGGCAGAGCAGCTATGGCGGAGCAGGCGGTTACGGGCAGAATCCTTTTGGAAACGGTCCCTTTGGCAGCGGTCCGTATGGAAATAGTGGAAATGGCACTTATGGCAGCGGCCCTTACGGCGGTTTCGGAAGCTTCGAGGATTTCTTCGGTTTCTGGGGGATGCGCATGGGACCGGAGCGCCCCCAGCAGGTTTGCACCGACAGCGAAACCATGCGTCAGGACATAGACTTCATCAATATGGGAAAATACCAGTTCGCGGATTCGGTGCTGAACGGTATGCCCGGCGCTGAGCGGAACGCCCGATGGTACTATTTAAGCTCCCTGGCCAACTATGGTCTGAATAATCAGATGCTGGCGGTGGCACAGATTCAGAAAGCATTGCAGTTAGAGCCGAATAACCCGCTTTATCAGCGGACACTCCAGAGCTTCCGTTATGCGGAAAATGTATACAGCCAGAACAGTCAGTCCTATCAGCGGCAGGCGGAAGGCATGGATAAGCTGTGCAGGAGCTTCTGTCTGGCGCAGCTGTTCTGTATGTTCTGCAGATGCTAAGCAGAGTGTGAAAATAAAAGAGATTCGTTCTTTCCATATATAATAATAGAAGAACGCCTCTCTTTTTTTAATGCTTAGAAAACTGAAATCAAATATAAATAGAATCAAAGAATCGGCGTGGCAGGTGAAATTTTAAACTTGGAACGCCAGAGGCTTTATTACAGCTTCACAAAAATAGCTTCATGATGCACCGCCGGCAGAAACTTCTCCAGCATATCCTCCGTCTTCATCCGCAGACTGGACGTATTGATGCAGGGATGGCAGCCAAATTCCTCATGGGCGGCCACGTCCTCATCGATGATGAGCTGTACCTGATTGTGCGGGTCATTCATCAAGGCCATAACCGTGGCGGAGCCCGGCGTTACATTCAGCAGTTTCTCCATATACTCCGCCGGGGCAAAGGAGAGACGGGAGGAACCAATCTGTTTGGACAGGTCTTTGGTCTTGAACTGCTTATCCCCGGGCATCAGCAGCAGGTAGAATTTCGTTTTTTGGGCGTTGCAGAGCACCAGATTTTTACAGATCTCAATACCGAGAAGCTGATCCACGCCCTGACATTCCTCAATGGTCATGGCTACTCCATGATCCACACGGGTAAAGGGAATCTGAAGCCTGTCCAGCAGATCGTAGACAGCTATCTCCTTTTCCAGACGGCCCTCTGTACTGGCGGGACGGCCGGTATATACCTGCGGGTCAATATAAATGCTACTCATGATAAAATCCTCCTTTAAAATCTTCAGATAAAAACACAGCGGCCGGAACCTCCAGCCGCCATTGACTTTGTAAAAAGCTATTTTTTCTCCCAGCGTCCGCTTGCGCCGCAGGGCAGCACCAGTCCGGATGCGGTTACGGGCAGCCCCACCTCCTGGGAATCGACAGTACCGTTATATTTCTTCAGCTCTGTGGCGATCATATAAGTCAGCACCGCCGGGGCCAGTCCGGTGGTATAGGAATTTACCAGGAAAAACAGCGGCTCATCGCTCAAAAGCTGGGCGCAGAGACGGATCAGCGGGTGAATGGCCTCTTCGATTTTCCAGATTTCTCCTTTTGGTCCTCTGCCGTAGGAAGGAGGATCCATGATAATGCCATCGTAATGGTTGCCGCGGCGGATTTCCCGCTCCACGAATTTTACACAGTCATCTACAATCCAGCGGATAGGAGCCTCGCCCAGTCCGGAGGAGCGGGCGTTTTCCTTTGCCCAGCCTACCATGCCCTTGGAAGCGTCCACATGGGTGACGGAAGCTCCGGAGGCAGCGGCCGCCAGGGTAGCACCGCCGGTGTAGGCGAAGAGATTCAGTACCTTGATGGGGCGTCCGGCATTGCGGATTTTCTCGCCGAACCAGTCCCAGTTGGCAGCCTGCTCCGGGAAGAGGCCTGTATGCTTGAAGCTGAAGGGCTTCAGATTGAATGTTAAGGTATTCTTGCCCTGGCAGAGAGGATACTGGATGGTCCACTGCTCTGGCAGGTCGAAGAACTCCCACTCGCCGCCGCCCTTTTTGCTGCGGTGGTAATGGCCGTTCATGCGCTTCCAGCCAGGCAGCTTTCGCTCCGTATCCCAAATGACCTGGGGATCCGGCCGCACCAGCAGGTAATCGCCCCAGCGCTCCAGCTTTTCTCCTCTCGAAGTATCCAGTATCTCATAATCGGTCCAGTTATCTGCGATCCACATGACAATCTCCTTTGGTCTTTAAAAATAAGCGGAAAATACTGTCCACCACCATGATGGACAGGGCGATCATTCCCGCCACAATCAGTGTCTGAGTAATATAATAGGAAGTCATTCCGTCGGAGCGGATGACAGAGTGGGCGATGCGGAACATGCCTGCGCCCGGCACCAGCGGCAAAATGCCGGGAATAACAAAAATGGTGACCGGAGTCTTTAAAATTCTTGCAAAAAACTGTCCGCAGAGGGAAATGAGACACCCGGACAGGAAAGTGGCCACAGCCATGGAAAACTGAAGGTCCATAAGAACCAGATAGATCCACCAGCCCACCGCGCCGGTAAAACCGGCCCAGATGATATATTTGCGCGGTACGTGCAGCAGAAAAGAAAAGGCCACAACGGAAAAAAACGCGCCAATAACCTGTATCAGCATAAAAGCCTTTCCTCCTTACTGAATGAAACGAAGTCCGATGACAATACCCATAGCTACAGAGGCGGCGACCACAAAGGCCTCCATCATCCGGGCGGAGCCGGAGATATAATCCCCGTGCAGGGTGTCAAAGACCGCGTTGGTGATGGCCACGCCGGGAACCAAGGGCATGATGGCCGCGATGATGATGGAATCCAGGTTCCCTATAATAGGAAGAAACTTCAGAAGTCCGCCTGCGAACAGTGAGATTACCACGGCGCTCAGCAGGATTCCGAAGAAGGAGGGCAGCTTCATGCAGCTGCACAGATACAGGCAGATGGCCATGAAAAATCCGGCCACACCCGCCACAAAGGCCTCCTGCCAGGTTCCGCCGTAGGTCAGTGCAAAGGCCGCGGCCACGCCTGCGTTGGCCAGCAGAAAGGCCTGGGGAGGGTGTGGTTCCTTTTTCAGCTTTTTTATCTGCCGGAAGGCTTCCTCCAGTTCCAGCTCCCCGCCGCAGAGACCTCTGGAAATACTGTTAATTTCGTCGATGATGCTCAGGTTTGTCCCCCGGCTCTGAATTCGGCGGGTCACCGTCATGGACTGGATGGACGGGTCGTCCAGAGTCACCAGAAAGCCGGTCACCATCACGAAAGCCTCGGCGGTCTTCAGTCCCGACAGGGAAAGCATCCGGTGCATGGTATCCTCCACCCGGTAAGTCTCAGCCCCATTGGCCAGCATCAGCTCCCCCGCCATGACGGCGGTGTCGAGCAAAAGTTTGTAATCCATTTGTCTGATTTCCTTATACCTGATTTTGTATTGAGAATAATCTATGCCCATTATACCTATGTAAGAGAAGCGGGTCAAGGAAAGTATGGACAGAAAGAGAAATAATTCCTGTTTCCGAAGGGACAGGCTGAATTACCGGAAGACAAAAAATGGAAAAGTCTTGACAGATATAGAGGAATCAAGTAAAATAAACGGGCATAGTGTTGTCAGTCGCGTACGGCGGCTGATAAAGAATAGAGAATCATGTGGAAATCATGGACGGTACCGCCACTGTATACATAAAGAATGATCCTTAGATGAAAGTCCGCCATTGGGGTAAACCTGAGAAGGCGAGGAGAGTTCGCTGGGCTTCTTCCCTAAATATGTGAGTCAGGAGAACTGCTATGCAGCAACCTTAGCGAACGATCTATTTGCGAAGGCTTATTTCCCATGTAAAATCGGTCATGGATGCAAAAGCATCCATGGCTTTTTTGTGTAATTAAGTCGCTTTTCTTATTGAAATGGAGGAAAACAGTGAAAAAGAACAGGCTCGTATCCAGACTTATCCAGATGTGCGTAGTGCTGATAGGCATTTCCTTTCTGACCTTTTTATTAACCTACCTTGCGCCGGGCGATCCGGCCACAGCTATGTATGATTCCCTGGGAATTACCCCGAGTCCGGAAATGCTGGAGCAGGCCAGGCAGTCCATGGGACTGGACAAACCCTTTTTACAGCAATATGTGGACTGGATAGGCGGTATTTTTCACGGAGATTTTGGAACCTCCTTCAGTAAAAGCGCCCCGGTACTGGAGCTGCTGATGAAAAGGCTGCCGGCAACGTTCCGGCTGGCCCTGTTTTCCCTGGGACTGATGTTAATTATTTCGGTTCCCCTTGGAATTCTTTCAGCGGTCAGACAGGACGGGATAGCGGATTATATCGTTCGCTTTCTTTCTTTCCTGGGTATTTCGCTTCCGGGCTTCCTGATTGGCCTGATCTTATTATATGTCTTCGCTTTGAAGCTGGGACTGGTAAAGGTGGCGAGCAGCTCCGTCGGAATGGAACAGATGTTGCTGCCGGGGATTACGCTGGCCATTGCCATGGCCTCCAAATATTCCAGACAGGTGCGTACGGCGGTACTGGAGGAGCTGCACCAGGATTACGTGACAGGCGCGAGAGCCCGGGGAATGAATCAATGGGAAATACTGTTCCGCCAGGTTCTTCCCAACGCCATGCTTCCGCTGGTTACCATGCTGGGGCTTTCCTTTGGATCACTTCTCGGAGGAACCTCGGTGGTGGAGATTATTTTTTCCTACCCGGGACTGGGTATTCTGGCGGTGGGAGCGGTGAAAGCGCGGGATTATCCGTTGATCCAGGGCTTCGTATTGTGGATAGCCCTGATCTATATGGTGGTAAATCTGCTGGTGGATATATCCTATCATTATATTGATCCGAGAACCAGGGAGGGGGAGAACGGATGAAAAAGAATACAAGATTTGCGGTGCTTTCCATTCTGGTTTTCCTTATTCTGGCAGTGGCGTTCCTGGCGGACAAAATCGTTCCCTGCGATCCGTTGAGCGCGTCACTGAGCGACGCGTTCCAGGCGCCGGGGAAAGAACACTATTTTGGAACCGACGCGCTGGGACGGGACGTGTTCTCCCGGGTGATCTGCGGGGCGACCACCAGTGTATACAGCGTACTGATTCTGGTGGCGGTAATCCTGGTTGTGGGTACCTTTCTTGGAATCATAGCAGGGTATTTCGGCGGAGTGGCAGACGCGGTAATCATGAGAGTGGGCGATATGATGATCGCCTTCCCGGATCTGATTCTGGCCATGGCAATCGCGGGAATTCTTGGGCCAAGCCTGAAAAATTCCATGATTGCAATCGCGGCGGTAAGCTGGACCAGATACGCCAGACTTTCCAGAAGCCTGGTGCTGAAGATACGGAACAGGACTTATATATCCGCGGCGGAAATCTCAGGATCCAGACACAGCAGAATCCTGATGAGATATATGCTGCCCAACGCGCTTCCTACGATGATCATTACGGCGGCGACGGATATCGGCACCATCATGCTGTCGCTGGCAAGCCTGTCCTTCCTTGGTTTTGGAATTCAGCCCCCTACGCCGGAATGGGGATATATGCTGAGCGAGGGAAGAACCTATATACTGAGCAGCCCGTGGCTGCTGTTTTGTCCGGGACTTGCGGTCTTTATTACGGTAGTCATCTTTAATCTCTGGGGTGACTGTATTAGAGATATGATAGATCCAAATGCAACAGAAAAACGAAGAAAGAAGAGGAGAAAGAGAACATGAATGGAAAAAAACTGATTGCCCTTGCCCTTAGCCTGTGCCTTGCGGGCAGTATCACAGCATGCGGCGGCAGCGCAGGAACAGAGCAGAAAGCAGCGTCAGACGGAGGAAGCGCGAAAACACAGCTAAATGTGGCGACAGAGCTGACCAGCGCAACCCTGGATCCGGCAGATGAGTGGAACAGCTGGTTTGTAATGCGCTGGGGCGCGCTGGAAACGCTGACCCGCTTTGAGGACGACGGCACCGTGTCGCCGTGGCTGGCAGAAGACTGGTCTGTAGCGGACGATCAGCTGACCTGGACCATAAAGCTGAAAGAAAATGTAACCTTCTCCAATGGAGAACCGATGACAGCGACGAAGGTTCAGGAATCCCTGGAGAGATTATTTGATGTGACCGATCCCAATAAGGGCGGAAATGGAAACCCCTGGAATTATTTCACATACGACAGTATCAGCGCGGACGATGAAGCCTGGACTGTGACGATTGTAACAAGTGAGCCGACCGTAGACCTGCCGGGCTGCCTTGCGTATCCCTGGTGTGGCATTATCGATGTGGCTGGCTCTGCGGATCGTGATATCGCTGCAGACGGACCGATTTGTACAGGACCCTACTGCTTTGTATCCAACGATCCGGAGCATGATATACAGCTGGTAAAAAATGACAATTACTGGGACGGTGAAGTACCCTTTGAGACGGTCAATGTCATGAAGCTTGGGGAGGCATCTGCCCGCGCAATGGCCCTGCAGGACGGTTCTGCCGACATGGGAATCAACATTGCGGCGTCTGACAGAGCGGTTCTGGAGAATGCAGGAGATTATCAGATTGACGTCACCGGTGGAAACCGTGTGTGCAACTGGTTTATCAATTTTGACGGAGTGCTGGGCAATGATACCCTGAGAAAAGCAGTGATGACGGCAATTGACGGTCAGACCGTGTGTGATGTATCCACAGGCGGTTCCTATACTTACACCAATAATACGCCGGTGCCCGGCTATGATTTGGATAACCCGTACAGCTACGATCCGGAGGCAGCCAAGGCTATGCTGGACGAGGCCGGTATCGTAGACGGCGATGGAGACGGATACCGCGAACTGGACGGCAAAAACATCGACATCAGTATTGTAGCGACAACCAGCCGTCAGCAGGACGTGATTGCGCAGGCGTATGGGGTTCAGCTGGAAGCAATCGGAATCAAGAGCACCATTTCCATGCCGGAAAATGTAGTAGATCTGCGGGTATCCCAGGGCTTTGATCTGATGTTCAACAATGAAGTAACCACACCTACCGGAGATCCGGAGAACTTCCTGAAGCACTGGTACGGAAAGATTACCGATACAAGCTTTAATTACGGAAATTATCATAATGAAGAATACGACGCGCTGTATGAACAGTTGATTGGCGAATTTGATATGGAAAAGCGGACGGAAATCTTTACACAGATGCAGGAAATCCTGATGGAGGATGTGGCGACCATCTGCAGCGGCGCCTATAATTTCAATCTCTGCTCCGCGGCTTCCGTGGAAGGCGTTCACAGCTATGTGTGCGATTACTACTGGGTAACAAAGGATATCACACCGGCGTCATAAAGAAGAATAAATAGAAAAGGGGACTTTCCCATGCTGGATATAGAGAACATAACAGTTGCATATCATGGACAGCCGTTTTTGCGTGATTTCTCCCTGCATATGAAAAGAGGGGAAATTATCAGCCTGGTAGGTGAAAGCGGAAGCGGAAAGACTACGGCGATACGTTCCATTCTGGGACTTCTGCCACAGGAAGGAGAACTGGTATCCGGCGATATTTTGTTTGAGGGAAAGTCTCTTCCTGAATACAGCGAAAAGGAAATGCAGAAACTCCGGGGGTCCAGGATATCCATGATTTTCCAGGATTCCGGAGCCATGCTGAATCCAATACGTAAAATCGGCTCGCAGTATATAGAATACATTCAGAAGCATGAAAAGCTGGGCCATAAAGCGGCGGAAGAAAAGGCGATGGCCATGCTGGAAGCCATGCGGCTGTCGGAGCCGGAGCGCATTATGAAGAGCTACAGCTTTCAGCTGTCCGGCGGTATGCGTCAGAGGGTCGGAATTGCTATGGCCATGACCTTTGAGCCGGAGCTGCTGCTGGCCGATGAGCCCACGGCTGCCCTGGACGTGACGACACAGGCGCAGATTGTGCGCCAGATGATGGAGCTGCGGAAAAATCACGGAACCTCCATTATCCTGGTAACCCATAATCTGGGCGTGGCGGCATATATGTCAGATCGGATTGTGGTTATGCAGAATGGAAGGATCGTGGAAGAGGGAGACCGTAAGACGATACTGGAGCAGCCGGGCTGTGCGTATACCAGAAAACTGCTGGCTGCGGTTCCGAATATGTATGGAGAAGGCTATGTGTAAGGAAAAAACACCAATTTTGGAGACTCGTCATTTAAATAAGGTATTTACAGCCCCCGACGGACGCCCTTTGTACGCAAACAACGATATATCTTTAAAATTTTATGAAGGCGAGACCCTTGGAATTGCCGGGGAAAGCGGATGCGGCAAGAGTACGCTGGTGCGCGTGCTGTCGCTGCTTGAGCCGCCTACCGATGGGGAGCTTCTCCTGTTCGGCGAAAATGTCGCGGATTGGAAGGGGGAGAGAAAGCGGAAAATGCGCCGCCATATTCAGATGGTATTTCAGGATCCCACGGACTCATTTTCTCCCAGAATGAAGGTAAAGGATATTTTGTGCGAACCGCTGGAAAATTATGGACTGATAAAACTGTCGGAAAAAGCGGCGAAGGCGCGGGAGCTTCTGAAGATGGTGGAGCTTCCGGAGGAATTTGCAGAGCGGTATCCGCGCAGTATGTCAGGCGGTCAGAAGCAGCGTGTGGCGATTGCGCGCGCATTGGCCCTGGAGCCGGAAATCCTGATTTGCGATGAAGCCACATCGGCGTTGGACGTATCAGTTCAGAAAAGTATCGTGGAGCTGCTGGTAAAGCTTCAGAGAGAGAAGCATACGTCGATTATTTTCATCTGTCATGATGTGGCGCTGATCCGCTCCGTGTCCCACAGAACGGCCATTATGTATCTGGGCTTTGTGGTGGAGCTTGCGGAAGGAAAGAAGCTGGGACGCGGCGTCTGCCACCCCTATACAGAGGCCTTAAAAAGCGCGGTGTTTTCCCTGGATATGGATTTTGAAAAAGAGATAGAAAGCCTGGATTCCGAGATTCCAAGCCCCTTGGAACGTCCGACAGGCTGTCCATTCCGGAACCGCTGTGAAAAATGCATGGAGATCTGCGCTGCAGAGAGGCCGCAGCTCCGGGAGGTGGAGAAAGGGCATTGGATTGCCTGTCATCTGTATGCATGACAAGAAAGAGAGGACTATATCATGTGGAAGATTGCAGGATTTTCTTTACAGCCGGGAGAAAAAAGAAGAGTGACGATAGAAATCCCGGTGGAAGAAGCAGGAGAGGAAAAAATGTATCCCATGCCGGCGACATTGATTTGCGGCTGCGGAAAAGGAAAGACCGTTCTGATTACAGCGGGAATCCATGCGGGAGAATACCCGGCTATTCCGGCCGTGATACAGGCGGCAGGGGAGATTCAGCCGGAGGGGCTGAACGGAAACCTGATTTTTATTCACTGCGTCAATACCAGCGGATTTTTTAAGAGAACCTTTGGCCTGATTCCGGAGGATGATTTCAATCTGAACGGACAGTATCCGGGAAAAGAGGGCGGAACCACGGGAGAACGGATTGCGGATTATTTTGTGCGCAATTTTTTTGATGAGATTGATTTTATGATGGATATGCATTCCGGGGGGCAGCAGGAGCCCCTGACGCCCTGTCTCTTCTATCCGCTGGCGGAGGCTGTGACGGAGGAAGCGCTGGCTGCGGCGCGCGCCCTGGATATCCCGTGGCTGATAGCTTCGACGGCTACGGCGGGGCAGTATTCTTACGCCGCGAATTATCATAAGGTTCCCGGACTTCTGGTAGAACGGGGATATGGCGGATTCTGCAAAAAGGAGTGGGTAGACGCTTATTACAGAGATATTTTCCTGCTTTTGAAGCATTTGGAAATGTATGGTGATGTTGAAACAGAGGAACAGGTGTGTAAAAAAACGGTAGTTCCCAGAACCATCTATCTTACCTCGGATACGAAGGGAATCTGGCATACGGATCTCCATGAAAATGTGGAAGTGGCCCGAGGAGAACTTCTGGGATACTGTACGGATTTTTACGGAGAGGTAATCAAGAACTATTACGCGGAAGAGGATGGGGTTGTCTTCTATTATAATACAGGTTTATCTGTGGAAGAAGGCACAGCCCTGGTCGCGTATGGAATAAGGGAGTATATGATAGCAGATGAGGCAGGCTGAGCGGGGAGATTTAACACAGGGAGCCATTGGCAGAGGAATGCTTTTATTTGCGCTGCCGTTTCTGGGGAGCAGCCTGATTCAGCAGCTGTATAATACCGTCGATCTGATTTTTGTGGGAAGGCTTCTGGGCACGGACGCGGCGGCAGCCGTGGGCGCGGGAAGTCTTCTGATTACCCTGGTTCTGGGCTTCTTTACCGGAATGGGCGTGGGAGTAAGCGTGTCGGTATCCCATGCATACGGCGCAGGAAATCAGAAAGAGCTGCATAATCTGATTCATTGCGCGGCAGGACTGGCACTGGCGGCTTCTGCCCTGTTGATTCTGTTCGGGATATTTCTTACGCCGGCTGTGCTACGTCTGATGAATACACCGGAAGATATTATGGAGCTGGCCGTTGCCTACATCAGAATTTATTTTCTCAGTATGCTCCCGATGGTTTTTTATAATATCGGTTCCGGAATCCTGAGAGCCTTCGGAAATTCGCGTTCGCCGATGAATTATCAGCTGCTGGGCGGAATTGCCAATGTGGCGGGAAACGCGTTCTTCCTGTGCGTGCTGCACATGGGAGTGGAAGGAGTGGCGCTGGCCTCCCTGGTATCGCAGATGATGGCGGCTGTATTTACGGTAGGCCATCTAATGAAGCCGGATTTCGAATGCCGGTTACGGATCAGTGATATTGCGCTTAAGAAGCAGGTCTGCGGGAGAATCCTGAAAATCGGGATTCCGGCGGCAATTCAGTCTATGGTGATTACGCTGAGCAACCTGATTGTCCAGGCGCAGATCAACAGCCTCGGAATCGTAAGCATTGCGGCCTTCACTGCTTATTTTAAGGTGGAAAATTTTGTATATCTTCCCATCATGGCGTTTGGGCAGGCCAACACAACGTTCTGCGGGCAGAACTACGGAGCGGGAAAATGGGAAAGAATGCGGAAGGGAACGGGAGTCAGCATTCTGATGGGAATCCTTGTTACCGTGACCATAAGCACGCTCCTTCTGACGCACGGATATGGCGTATTCAGCCTGTTTTCCCAGAATGCGGAAGTGATAGAGCTGGGAATCCGCATTGCGCAGGTAACCTTTCCCTTCTATTTTATATATGTATTTCTGGAGGGCTTTTCCGGAGCGCTGCGGGGAACGGGAAAAACAATGGGGCCGATGGCGGTTATCCTTGTAAATATGTGCGGAATCCGTATGCTGAGTCTCTGGTTCCTGATGCGGCATTATCACAGCGCGGAAGGAGTGGCCGGAATCTATCCGATCACCTGGATGACTACGGCTGTCTGCCTGGGCGTGATGTATTGGCGACAGAACAAAAACCGGAAACTGGAAATTGGTTAAAATCACTAAAAAGTGGGCGGAAAGTTTGTGAAATTTATAAAAACTTTTCTCCCACTTTTTTTGAAAAAAACCTTGCATTTCCCCGGAACTTCCTGTATAATTGCAACTGTTGTGACATTGATAGCTATGAAGCGTGAGGTTGCTGCCCATGAGGCAGGTTTTCCGTGGAGCGAATGTCAAGTTAGGAAACTGGCGACAAGTCACTGT
>USDU01000020.1 GCA_900553635.1 uncultured Lachnospiraceae bacterium
ATGCGTTTCTCATCTTTTTCATTCTCACAGAAATAATTTCGGTTCAGCAGGTTCCTGTCTTGCCGCGGCCTCCTGCTGCGCGCGGCGCTCCCGCATGGAGAACACACAGCCGCAGTAATCCTGCCGGTAGAGGCCATATTCCCTGGACAGCTCTGTGGAGCGCTTGTAACCGTTCCGTTTTTTGAAATCGCTGTAGAGATAGTCCACGCCATAATCCTTCGCCAGCTGACCGCCGATCTCATTGAGCTTCTCCGCGTTCTTTAAAGGGCTGATGGACAGCGTCGTGGTAAAGTAATCGTATTTTCCGGCGCAGGCCATCTCCGCAGTCTCCGTAAGACGCAGACGATAGCACTTAAAGCAGCGCGCCCCTCCCTCGGGAACCTGCTCCAGGCCCTTTGCCATCTCATAGAAGCGCTCCGGCTCGTAAGGCCCGTCCAGGAAGGAGATGGGATGCTCTGCGGGAAGCTGGGCAATCAGGCGCTTCTGCTCCTCCACACGTTTTCCGAATTCCTCCGGCGGATAGATATTCGGATTGTAATAAAAGACGGTGATTTCAAAATACCGGGACAGATATTCCAGCACGTAGCTGCTGCAGGGCGCGCAGCAGCTGTGGAGCAGAAGACGGGGCACCCGGCCCTGACGCTGCAATACTTCGATTACCTTATCCAGTTCTTTTTGATAATTTATTTTATTCATCGTTCCTGCTTCCTCTTACTTCTCGCCCAGATACTCTTCCAGGCAGATTCCCTGCTCCATGATTTCCCTGGCAGCCTCTTTCCCCACATAGCGGTAATGCCAGGGTTCGAAGATGATCCCCGTTTCCCCGGTCTTATCCGTGGGATAGCGCAGAATAAAACCGTAGCGCCAGCAGTTTTCCTCGAGCCATTTAGCCTCCGGCGTCTCTGCCTGCTTATCGTCCAGAAGCTGATAATCCTTTGCCACAATATCTGCCGCCAGTCCCAGGTTATGCTCGCTGGTTCCGGGGTAGGCCACGACGGTTCCCGCCTGACGATAGGCCTCCTCGTAGCTTAAGCCCTCGGCCTGCAGGCGGCTCACCTTATTGTTATAAAGGTCCGTCTGCTTCTCGATAGTCCGGTAGGCCGAGCAGATCCAGAAGTCCAGTCCCTGCTTCCTTCCGTCTGCCAGCATCTGCTGCAGCTCTCCCACCGCCCGGCTATCAAAATAGTAATTATTCTCGATTTCCGACACCCGGGGACGATAGTCCTCCGCCATAGGGTGCGTGGCGTTGACCAGGGTCAGCTTCCAGTCCCCGGTGCTTTCTTCCCCGTCCGGGTTATCGATTGTCCCATTGTCATACTCAGCCGTCTGCGTCCTATCATTTTCGGATTCTTCTGCTTCCGGTTCCGCCCCGGCTCTCGCCAGCAGACCCGTCTCCTTCGCAAATACAAGCTTCCCGCAAAGCAATCCCAGCACAAAGGCCATCAGCCAGATGGCTGCAAGAATCCGATAAAACTGCCTCTGCCGGCGGCGACGGCGGGATTCGGAACGCCCCGGTCTCTCATATACATGCTCACGCTGCATGTTCCTCACCTCTTGAAGCTCAGTATAGGTGAGGAATGTATCCGGCTTGTATCATTTTAAAATTCTTTCAGCATTTCTCCAGCAGCACCTCTATGACGCCGCCGCAGACCATGCCCTCTTCCTCCGCGTCGCAGGCTGTCATGCTCACAGGAATCAGCTCCTGCCACTTTTCCTTATCCTGCATAAGCCAGCGGGCTTTTTCCTTCACGCCCGCTTCCACACAACCGCCGCCGATGGTTCCGGATACGGTGCCGTCCTCCAGCACCAGCATTTTGGTACCGACGCTTCTTGGCGCCGAGCCCCGGCGGGCTACGATGGTACACAGCACCTTCGCCCGTGTGTCCGTCCCGTCCCCGAGAAGCTCCAGCTGCTCCTCCGAGAAGCTGCTGTTCTTCTTTTCCCCGTTTTTGACGGAAATGATTTCTCCCAGTATCGAGACCGCGATTTCCTCCGGCGTCTCCGCGTGAATGCCCAGTCCAATGGGCGCGTGAAGATCCTCCACCTGTCCTGCCGGAAAGCCCTGCTCCAGCAGCTTCTTTTTCACAAGCGCCGACCGGCCCCTGCTGCCCATCATACCCAGATAGGCATAGTTCTTCCCCAGAATCTTTTCCAGGCAGATGAGATCGTAGCGGTGCCCGCGGCTCATGACCACAAAATACGTATCCTCGTCGCTGTCCACTGCGTCCAGTCCCTGTTCGAAGCTGTCGCAGATCACCCGCTTCGCGCCGGCCCGTCTGGCTCCGTCCGCAAAGTACGGGCGGTCCTCCAGAACCGTCACGTCAAAGCCCAGCAGCAGCGCCATACGAAGCAGCGCCACGCCCACATGGCCCGCGCCGCAGATCACCAGCTTCTTCGCTTCTCCCAGACAGTCGCAGAATACCGTCTCCCCTGCCAGCTCCTGCTGCCCTTCGGCCCGGATTACCCCGGCCTCCTCCCGGTGTTCTGTGAAGAAGCCCTGTCCGGTTCTCTCCCAGAGAAGTCCGTCTCCGGCAAAAAAGGCTTTTTCCCCCGCATGGGGTCCCTTTAAGACGGTCAGAATCCGTTTTTCCTTTTTATCCTGATATTCCTGTAAGATGGTATATAAATGACGCAAGTTTTCCACAATCCTTCTTTCTTTATGCGCGGATATCCACATCTGCGAGTTCCTTTTCCCCACATTCCACCAGGCGCACCCTTTCCGGATACCGCTTTATCACCTGACGGCCTCCGGTATCGCCGGTCAGCTCCAGAAGCTCCGGGAAATAGCTTCGGTCCCAGAGAACCGGATTGCCCCGCCGCTCCCCGTGTCCGGCGCAGACGATAGCCCCGGGATAAGAAAAGCCCTCCTCCAGAAGTCTCTCCATAGTCGCCGGTTCCAGATAGGGCTGGTCGCAGACCATACACAATACGCCCCGCAGATCCGGATTCTGCCGAAGACATTCCGTAAGTCCAAGCTGCAGGGAATGGCTGATTCCCCGCTCCGGCTCCCGGTTTATCACAGCCCTCACGCCGCGCTCCCCGGCTGCCCCGGCTATTTCCGGAAACCGGGTCACAATCACACGGGTGCAGTCCGAAAAAGCGCCCAGCTTATCCAACGTTACTTCGTACAGGGGACGCCCGTCCACCTGCTCCTCCAGAAGCTTATTTCCGCCGTACCGGCTGGACAGCCCCGCTGCCAGCGCCACGATACCGTACTGCCGCCCTACCAGCGTCCGGACAGCCTCCGCGCAGCCCCGTCCTATCTTATGGGATTTATCGGAAATGAGATGAACCAGGCTTTCGTCCTTTCTCGGATCCACGTCCCCGATTTTCATGCCCTTCTTTACCGGCACGCCTGCCTGCAGCATGCCCCGGATCACGCCGTCGATCTGCGCGTACACCGGCTCGCCGCCCGTATAGGCCAGGACGCTGCCCTTCTCTACGATATCGCCGATGGCTGCCACCGGCTCCATCACGCCGTCCCCGGAAGCCTTGATCAGGCGCTCCCTGGCGTAGCCGCCCACCATGCCCGGCACGCCCGTATTGGGAATGGCGCTGCCCCGGTAAATGGGGCGGCCCATGGCTTCCCCGCGCATGGTTTCGATGACCGCATGGCAGTCTGTCCCTGCCCGGAAGCCGGGCCCCAGAGCCAGCACCAGCGGCGCGTCCGTAAGCCTTGTGCCAATATTTTTCTTCGCCATGATGGCGTCGATGACCACCTCCGGCTGCCAGATCTCCCGCACCCGGGCTTCCGGATCTACCAGCACGCTGATGACGCCCTGTTCCGAGAGGGCTATGGCTTCCTCCGCCGATCCGGCCAGCACGCCGGTCACGCCCTCTACCTCCGCCCGCCCCTCGTAGACCGCCCGGGAATAGGCCACCTGGCGGCGTACCGTCAGCGGTACGGCGATTTCTGTCATGATAATCCGGTGGCCCTCCCGGAAAAGCTCCCAGGCCACGCCGGTAGCCAGATCCCCGGCTCCCTTGATTACGATTTTCATCCTGTCTCTCCTGCTCTCTGAAGGTTCCAGGGCGGCATCAGATCCGCCGCCATAAGAATCCTCGTTTCCGGACTCGCAAGCGCTTTCGCCGCTTCCAGAGCCGCTGCCTTCCGTTCCCGGGTATCCGCCTTGTTAAACAACACCGCGTAGGCCATACCGGCCCTCACGCCCTTTTTGCCTCCTGCCGGACTGGCCGCCAGCTTCGCCAGATCTGCCGCCGTCAGGACGTCCTTCTCTTCTTTTCCGAGAATGGCGCAGACCTCTTCCACACGGCAGCAGACCTCTTTGATAGGCTGCCCCACTCCGTCCAGTCCATACACGCAGAGCACAAGCCCCGTCTCCGGCAGCAACACCGGTTCGCCCTCTCTGGGCGCTTTGACCGGCTTCTCTCTGGCTCCGTCTGCCTCCAGCAGAAGCCAGATCCCCTCCGCCAGAAGCTCCCGGTAAAACCGATCCGACAGCGCTTTACATTTCCAGTCGGAAACAGGCTCTCCCATCCAGAGAGTGCCTGTCTTCTTTAACATCTCCCGGGCCGCCTGCAGATCCGGACGGTCCAGAAATTCGGTATTCTTTTCATATTGGATATGGGTGGTGGTGCCTGCGGCCGCCAGGATTCCCAGTTTTTTACATTCCAACTGGAAACGGCGCAGGCAGGTGGTTTTTCCGCCTGCACCAACGATGGAAACGACGCAGTTCTTTTCCTGTTTCTTTTCCGGTTTTCCGCCAGAAGCAACGCCGCCTTCGACCAGCCCCAGGGCAACCAGCAGCGACTCCCGCTCCACCCATTTTCCGTCTATCCATTCTTTTAACATGTCTTATCCGAATCAGTCTGTCCCCAGCGCAATCTTCTCGCTGGTAATCGGCAGGTTCCGGTGCCATACGCCCGTCGCGTTATAGATGGCATGGGCCAGGGCCGGAGCCGGGGTATTGATCACGATCTCACCGATGGATTTTACGCCGAAGGGACCGGTAGGCTCGAAGCTCGGCTTAAATTCCACCCGGAAATGTCCCATATCCTGGCGGGTCGGGATCTTGTACTGCATCAGGGAACTATTGATAAGCTTACCCTTCTCCGTGTACTGGATATTCTCGTAGAGAGTCATTCCGATTCCCTGACCTAAGCCTCCCTCCACCTGGACCGTCGCCAGGTTCGGGTTCACAACCGTACCACAGTCTACCACCGCCGCATAGTCCAGGATCTCCACATGGCCCGTCTCCTTATCCAGCTCGATTTCCACCGCGCCTGCCATATAGGGAGGCGGCGATACCGGGGAGCTGTGGCTTTCTGTCACCTGTAACGCGATTTCGTTGCAGACCTGGGCCTTGTAGCCGATCTCCTCGCTGGTAACGGATTTTCCGGTTTTCACATCGGTGGCTTTTCTGCCGTCGAACTCCACGTCCTCCGGGTCACATTCCAGCATGCCTGCCGCTACCTGACAGATCCGTTTTTCCAGCTCTGTGGCTGCCTTGACCACGGCCTGACCGGTAATATAGGTGGTACTGGAGGCGTAGGATCCGGAATCATAGGGAGAGCTGTCTGTGTCCGCGCCGGAGACGAAGATCTCGTCGGTGGTCACATGCAGACATTCCGCCGCCATCTGGGCCAGAATGGTATCGCAGCCGGTTCCCATATCCGCCGCCGCGATGGCCAGCTTATAGGTACCGTCCTCGTTGAGCATGATCGTCGCGGATCCCACGTCCACGCCTGAGATACAGGAGCCCTGCATGGCCATGCCCACGCCTACGGCGCGTACCTTGCCATTTCCCATATCCCGGGCAGGGTATTTTTCCTTCCAGCCAATCATTTCGCAGGCCCGGACCAGACACTCGTCCAGACGGCAGCTCTCTGCCACCTCGCCGAAATAAGCCGGCATAAGCATCTTTTCCCGTACCACATTTTTCAGTCGGAGCTCCACCGGATCCATCTGAAGAACCGTCGCCAGCTCATTTACGATGGATTCCAGGGCAAAGATTCCCTGGGTGGCTCCATAGCCCCGGTACGCGCCTGTGGCAAGCTGATTCGTATAGACTACGTCAAATACGTGACGGAAGGCCTCCAGGTTGGCCGTATACAGGGGAATCGCCTTGTGTCCCGTCAGTCCCGCCGTAGTGGGGCCATGGTCGCCGTAAGCGCCTGTATTGGACAGGTTGTAAAGGTCGATGGCCCGGATCGTTCCGTCCCGGTCTGCGCCGATGCTGACCCGGACGTCCATCTCATGACGGGGAGATCCGGCAATCTGGCTTTCTTTTCTGGTGTAAATGATCTTGGACGGCTTCTTTGTCATCCAGGTAACAAAGGCCGGATATATCTCCGTCACCACCGTCTGCTTGGCGCCGAAGCCGCCGCCAATCCGGGGCTTCATGGCCCGCACCTTTGCCCTGGGAATTCCGAGGGCCGTGGATACAATTCGTCTTACATGGAATACGATCTGGGTCGAGCTTACGACCACCAGTCTTCCGTAGGTGTCGATATAGCAATAGGTCCGGAAGGTCTCCATCATGGCCTGGTTGACCGCCGGGACATGGTAGGTGCGGGTAAGCTTTACCTCACAGTCCTCAAGGACCGCCTCCACATCTCCGTCTCCGTCCTCCATATGGGCGCAGAGATTCCGCCTGTTGTCGGCTCCCACCGGGAACCGGGATTCCCAGTTGTCCTCCGGATGCACCAGAATTTCATTGTCGATGGCCTCATGGTAATCCAGCAGCGCCGGAAGCACCTGATATTTCACCCGGATCACCCGCAGGGCCTTATCCACACATTCTTCATTCTCGCCTGCTACAATCGCTACCGGATCGCCCACAAAGCGCACATGCTGATCGAGAATCAGATGGTCGTAGGGGCTCCACTCCGGATAGGTCTGTCCCGCTGTGGCAAACCGGTTCTTCGGCACGTCCTTCCAGGTATACACTGCCTCGATACCCGGAATCTTCAGGGCCGCCGCATAGTTTACGTCCTCCACGATGGCATTGGCGTGGGGGCTGCGAAGAAGCTTTACCACCAGACATTCCTTCGGAGCGAGGTCATCTACATAGACCGGCTGTCCCGTCACCAGCGCTATGGCGTCCTTCTTGCGTTCCCGTTTTCCTACTTCCCGCATGCGGCACCTCCGTTCTTCTTATACTCGATAAAGGCGTGCATTCCCCGCAGCTGTCCCTCATAGCCGGAGCAGCGGCACAGGTTGCCTGCCAGATACTGCTTGATTTCCTCGTCGGTGGGCTCCGGGTTCTCCCGGAACAGGGCGATGGCGTTCATAATCATGCCCGGATTGCAGAAGCCGCACTGCTCCGCGCCCTGATCGGCGATAAAGGAGCCGAATTCCTCTGCCTCCTTCTGCAGTCCCTCCAGGGTCTCCACCCGGCGTCCCTCTGCCCGCGCCGCAAGCATGGCGCAGGAAAGCACCGGAGTACCGTCCAGAAATACGGTACAGAGTCCGCAGTTGGTGGTCTCACAGCCGCATTTTACACTGTAGCAGCCATGCTTCCGGACAAAATCAAAGAGTGTCATATCCGCGGCAATCTCATCTGTTATCTTTTTTCCGTTTAAGATCATCGTTACGATCATGTCAGCCTCACTCCTTTCCCTGAATCTCTGCAAAGGCACGCCCAAGCAGCACGCCCGCCAGATGACGGCGGAAGGTGTCGGAGGCGCGCATATTGCTCTGGAACTGGGTTTCCTCTGCCAGACGCTCTGCCGTCTCCTTGTCCATGCGCTCGATCTCATACAGCTTCGCGATACCCGGTCTTGCGCCGATCACGGCCTTCTTTACGCCGCCGCAGTCGGATACGGCCACGGTCAGCACCGGAAAATCGGTTCGTATGTTCCGGTGGGACAGATACGCAAAATGACCCGGACATTTCTTTACGATGACCCGCACCAGAATGTCATTGTCACGCTTCATTTTTACAAATTCTGACATTCGGACAATGCCGCCCTTATAGAGCTCCACATAGGAATCCAGGGCCAGAAACGCCGTCATTACATCAGAGAAGCCGAAGCGTCCGAAGATGCTGCCGCCTACCGTAGCCAGGTTACGGAACTGGGTGCCCACGATATCGCAGACCGCGTCATGCAGCAGTCCCTCGCACAGGGCGTTCAGTCCCTCATGCAGCTCGATCTGACGTAAGGTCGCCATGCAGCCGATGGAAAATGCTTCCTCCGTCTCCTCGATCTGATCAAGACCCAGGCCTGACAGATCGATGGCCTTCTGCACGTTCCGGTTGCCCAGGCGGAGCCACAGCATACCGCCCAGGATCTTGTTGGTGCGCTTCTGGTTCAGCTCCCAGGCCTCCTCCAGACTTTCCACCCTTACCAATTCTCTTATTTTTATCATGCTATTCCTCCTTTGGGAGAACAATATTCAGGATAATCGCTACCAGGGCAGCCGGTACGATACCGGAGCCGCCGAAGATGAGCTGTACGCTCTGGGGCAGTCCTGCCAGCACGCCGCTGTTGGCGCCCAGACCATAGCCCAGACCCAGCGCTACAGATACAATCGTCGTGTTGCGGACGGTCATTTTCTCCTTGGTAATCAGACCGATACCGCTGACTACGATGGAAGAGAACATCATAACTGCCGCGCCGCCCAGAACACTCTGGGGCATAATGGAAATCAATGCGGACAGCTTGGGGAACAGGCCGCAGAGAATCAGGAACACGGCTCCGGTCGCCAGGGCAAACCGGTTTACCACCTTGGTCATGGTCACCAGACCTACGTTCTGGCTAAAAGAAGTGTTCGGAAGCACGCCGAACAGGGAAGCCAGTGAGGATCCCACACCGTCGCAGACTACGCCGCCGGACAGCTCGGAATCGGTCGCCTCCCGATCCATACCACCCTCAATTACACCGGAGATATCTCCTACGGTCTCCACCGCAGTTACCACGAACATAATCAGTACCGGAACAATGGCTCTGGGATCAAAGACCAGCTTCACCGGCATCAGGGCCGGAACCGCGAACCATTTTGCCTGGGCTACCTTGTCCCAGTTCAGAACCCATGCCTTAGTATACTCCACGCCCTCCGCGGTTACTCCAGTGGTGGGCAGAACCAGCGCCATGATCGCCGCCACAATATAGCCTACAATAATTCCAATCAGAATGGAAGAAACACTGGTCATTCCCTTGGTGCCATGCTTCAGCGCAATGATGACCACCAGCACCAGGGTTCCCAGGAGCAGGTTTTCCATGGAGCCGTAATCCTTTGCGGAGCTTCCGCCGCCAAAGGATCCCACGCCTACGGAAATCAGGGACAGACCGATGGAAAGCACCACGGTACCGGTCACAACTGCCGGGAAGAAGCGGCGCAGGGGCTTCAGCATAAAGCCCAGAACCGTCTCAAAAAGGCCGCCAATCAGGGATGCTCCCAGAATCGCGCCGTACGCCAGGATACCGCCGCCCATGACGCCCGCCACGCTGTTAAATACGCCGATAAAGCCGGAGCTGGTACCCATGATAATCGGCACCTTTCCGCCCACCGGACCGATGGCGTACAGCTGAATCAGGGTTACAATTCCCGCCACCAGCATGGCGTTCTGCAGAAGCGCTACCTGCACCTCCGCAAATTCCGTACCGGAGCCGATTCCACAGGCTCCTGTGATAATCAGAATCGGGGTCAGATTTCCCACGAACATGGCCAGCACGTGCTGGAGTCCCAGGGGAAATGCCTTTCGAAAAGGCATTTTGCCATAAAAATCATAGGCTGCTTTCTTGTTTTCTGCTTCATTCATACACGTTTCTCCTCATTTGCAATAGATAAATTCTTACATATTTTTCATAGTTCCAGGGTATACATACCCTCCCACCGGATAGCCGCCCCAAGCATTGCCTGCTGCAGCAGCTCCTTCTCTGCGGGCTTCGCCTTCCAGGCCATCCCACAGCCTGCAGTAATCTCCCGGGGAATGGGAATCAGTCTGCCGGGAAGCCCCTCCTTTTCACAATGCCGTTCCATTTTCATGGCCTCGGTGGTGGTTCCGAAGGAGATCACCAGCGCTTCTGTTTTTTTCCGCATTGTCTTACTCCTCCGCCAGCTCCCGGACGGCTGCAGCCGCCTCGTCTGCCTCTGCCTCCGTATTGAAATAAGAAAAGCTGAACCGGACCGCCCCCTGCTCCCGGGTTCCCAGCGCCTCATGCATGAGCGGCGCGCAGTGGGCTCCTCCCCGGACGGCGATCCCGTAATCCTCATAGAGCCAGTCCGCCACCCTTGCGGAATCATAATCCCGGATATTCAGGGACTGGATTCCCGTCCGCCGGTCCAGATCCGGATTTCCGTAGAGGGTTACGCCTTCCACCTCCTTCACGCCGTCCACGAACCGCCGAAGAAGCGCCTGCTCCCGGGCACGAATCTGCTCCACGCCGGTCTCCAGAAGCCAACGGGCCGCCGCGCCCAGGCCCGCAATCCCATGGCCGTTCAGGGTGCCCGCCTCCAGCGCCGCCGGCATCTCCGACGGGTGTTCCCGGTCGAAGCTGTGAATTCCGCTTCCGCCCACCTTCAGCGGCCGGATCGAAAGACCGGGACGGACGCAGACGCCTCCGGTTCCCTGGGGGCCGTAAAGTCCCTTATGTCCCGTAAAGCACAGGACGTCGATCCCCATACGTTCCATATCCATGGGGACTGCGCCCGCCGTCTGCGCAGCGTCTACGATAAGCAAAAGGCTGTGCTTTTTTGCGAAGGCTGCCGCCTGCTCCAGATCGGTGATGTTGCCGGTCAGGTTGGAGGCGTGGGTGATGATCAGGGCTTTTGTGTTCGGACGGAGCAGGGATTCCAACTCATCGTAAGCCAGGATGCCTGCCTGCCGCTCCTCCCCGGCTTCCGCCTTTCCAGGAAGCACCGACAGTTCCACACCCTGCAGCCGGTACAGGGGCCGCAGCACGGAATTGTGCTCGCAGACGGTGGTAATCACATGATCCCCCGGCCCGAACAGGCCGCCAAGCGCCAGGTTCAGGCTCTCGGTGGCATTGGCCGTAAAGGCCACCTGCTCCGGAGCCGCCGCGCCCAGAAGCTCTGCCAGGCTTTCTCTGGCCCGGTAGATGGTTCGCCCCGCGTAAAGGGACGCGTCATGGACGCCCCTTCCGGAATTTCCCATGGAAGCCATGGCTTCCAGAAGGGCCTCCCTTACGCACTCGGGCTTTTGCAGGGTGGTCGCCCCGTTATCCAGATAAATCATGGCTTAACGATTTTCGCCGCGCCCGCCATGGTCTCGGCGATGACGTACATATTGGTGACCTCGCCCACCTTTAAGCTGTCTGTCAGCCCGTAATGGTTCAGGCAGGTGCCGCAGGTGAGAATCTGTACGCCCTGAGCCTCCAGGGACTTCAAATCCTCCAGGGACGCGGACCCCTCGCAGGTGAGGGCGGCGCCTCCATTGTAAAAGAGCAGGGTCTTCGGCAGGGTATCCAGCTGTGTCAGCGCATAGAGATACCCCTTCATCAAAAGCCGTCCAAGCTCCGGATCTCCCTCGCCCATGGTGGCGGAGGCTATCACGACCACCGTATTCTCCCTGGCGTCGGGAATACATGCTTCCTGCTCCGCTGCCGTCGGCGCAGTCTGCTTATCTGCTGCATTTTCGCCAATCTCCATGGTTACCTGATACTGTCTGTCTGAAAGCTTTTTGGAGCTGACCTTGTAGCCCTTCTGATTGGCCATCTTGGTCAGGTTCTGAACTGCAATCTCATTGTCTACCAGCGTCTCCACCACGCCGCTTCCGCCCAGCTCTTTAATGGCGTTTTTGGTCTTCACTACGGGAATCGGGCAAGCGTCGCCCAGTGCGTTTACCTGAATCATGTTTCTTTCCCTCCTGTTCCTTTCTTATTTTTATGAAAATTTCTTTCTATAAAAACAACTTCCTTCTTTATAAATAATTACCTATGAGTCTCCTTCGACTACCAGAATCTCCGGCTCCGTGCGCTCCACAATCTCGCCCATGATCTCTGCCGGAAGCCCCGCCGCGCGAAGCTCATTTCTCAGATCCTCTGCCTCCTCCGCGCCCACTGCGAACAGCAGACCGCCGGAGGTCTGCGGATCAAAGAGCAGTTCCTCCATGGCAAATGGGATGTTTTTGAATTTTACATATTTTTCCACATGATTCCGATTCTTCTGTCCGGCCGCCGTCAGCAGAAATTCCTCTGCATGATGCAGCGCTTCCTCGATGCGCGGCACCTTCTCCGCCTGTATCCGACAGGACAGCTTTCCGTCCATCATCTCATGGAGATGGCCCAGAAAACCAAAGCCCGTCACATCGGTACAGGCGTGAATCTCGTAGTTTCTTCCTATCTCAGAGGCTGTTTTATTCAGCGTAGTCATGGACGCAATCGCCTCCGCCATCGCCTCTTCGGAAGCCTCGCCCACCCGGTTCGCCGTGCAGACGATACCGACGCCCAGCTTTTTCGTGAAAATCAGCCTGTCGCCGGGACGTCCGCCATTGTTGGACCAGATGCGATCCGGGTGTACCAGGCCCATGACTGACAGGCCATATTTTACATCCGTATCGTTGATAGAATGGCCTCCCGCCAGGATGCCTCCGGCCTCCTGCACCTTTTCAGATCCGCCCCGCATGATTTCTCCCAGGATATTCAGATCCGAAGACTCCGGAAAGCAGACGATATTGAGCGCGGTTTTCACGTCGCCACCCATGGCGTAGATATCGCTTAAGGCGTTGGCTGCCGCTATTTTCCCGAAAGTATAGGGGTCGTCCACCATCGGCGGAAAAAAATCCAGGGTCTGGACCACCGCTGTGTCGTCGCTGATGCGGTAAACCGCCGCGTCGTCCTTGCTGTCGTAGCCCACCAGAAGATCCGGATTCTCCGACCCCCTGGGCAGCTTTTCCAGGACATGGCTTAAAACGCCGGCTCCCAGCTTTGCTGTACAACCGCCGCCCTTACAGAATACGATTTTTTCACTCATAGTTTTTCTTCTAATCCAATCTTTATTCCACTTCACTCTGATCGCGGAATTTCACATTTCCGGTCGCTGCGTCCATGCTCTCTACGATGGCCAGGGACTCCAGCTGATAGCCAAGGTTCCGGATCATCCGTCCGCCGGACTGGAAGCCCTTTTCTACAGCGATTCCGATACCTTCCACGGTGCCGCCTGCCTGTGCCACGATGGAAATCAGGCCCTGCAGCGCGCAGCCATTTGCCAGAAAGTCGTCGATGATCAGCACGTGATCCTCCGGCCCTAAGAAACGCTTGGATACGATGACCTGATTTTTGTTCTTGTGAGTGAAGGATTCTACCTCCGCCACATAGACGTCCCCGTCGATGTTGATGCTCTGGCTTTTTTTGGCAAATACCACCGGCACGTCGAAATAGCTGGCTACCACACAGGCAATGCCGATACCGGAGGCTTCAATGGTCATGATTTTATTGATATTCTTGTCCGCGAAGCGCTTTTTGAACTCCTCGCCCATCTGCTTGAACAGGTTGATGTCCATCTGATGATTCAGAAAGCTGTCTACTTTCAGGACGTTGCCTTCTTTTACGATGCCGTCTTTTAAAATTCTTTCTTCCAGGAAATTCATGGTTTTTCTCCTTTTTGTCGTTTCTTTCTACTAATGTTATCTTTAAAAATAGCATAGATATCGACATTTTTCAAGGAAGTTTGCGCTATAGGGCAAAATAAATGGCAAGACTCAGGGAACCGAGGCGGAGATAGTAATTGACTTCTCCCTTGTCGCTCTCACGGTAAACAACCTGCGCCGTCCGGGAACCGTCCGGATTCATATCGCTGATACCCCATTCTTCGCTTACCAGCCTTCTGGCGTCTTCTTCGGTATAGCCCTTCTTTTCGTAAAGGCGCACCTGATTGTCATAGTCCGTCTTATCTCCATCGGAAAGTATGGTATCTGCCAGTTCCCAGCTCTGCGTAACGCGCTCTGTTGTCAGGCCCAGATAGGAGCCGAATTTTTGAGCCCGCTCTGCCACGTCCGAATCGGTCGCCGCCGCATCCGAATCGGTCGCCGCCACGCCTGAATCGGTCGCCACCGCATCGGAACGGATTCCATTCTCATAACCCTCGTTCCACTCCTGAATGCCCAGCTCCAGAAGCTTACCGGTCTCGTCATCCAGGGCAGCTTTCAGGAGCCATCTGTCCTCCTCCGTGTCGATTTGGAAATTCAGCATCCAGATAATCATGGATTTTTCCCCGCTGGGGTCGATATAGAAAATCGGATCCGCACTCTGCTCTGCGTCATCTTCTGTCATTTCGACTGTGCGGAAGGTTTCGTCCAGCACGCCCATTTCACATAAGGTACCAAGCTCTTCCTCCGCTTTCGCAAGGCTTCCTGCCACGTCGTAATTTTTCCCTTTTTCCAATACCGTAGTGCTCGCGTCGGCGCTCAGAAACAGCTCCGCCTTTTCTACCATGCTAAGCTCTGTCTGGGACGTAATCCGCACCTCCGGCGCTTCCTCCGTCTCCACCACAGACAGACGCCTGTCGTCCTGCCATTTTCGGAAAGCCAAGGGAACGCCAAAGCCCACTGACGCCGCCAGAAGCAGCGCTCCCACGGTCAGAAGCCAGCTTTTGCGGGATCTGCAGTTTTTTCTTCTCATGCTTCCTCCTCCCCGGCCTGCTCCGGCAGCCATACCCTTACCAGAGTTCCTTTTCCTTCCTCGCTCTGAAAATCCAGTCTGCCCTCATGACGCTTTACGATTTCCGCACAGATGGACAGTCCCAGACCCGCCCCGCCCTGCTGTCGGGAGCGGGATTTATCCACCATATAAAAGGCTTCCGTGATCCGGCTAAGCTCTGCCTCCGGCATGCCCTTTCCCTTGTCGCACACATAAAAGGCATAGCCTCCCTGCTCCGGACGCCCCAGCAGCGTCAGCCTCTTTTTCCGGTCGCTGCCTTCCATGGCCTTCCGGCCATTGTCCAGAAGATTCATCAGCACCGTTTTCATCAGATCCGGCTCCAGCTCCACCTGCCTGTTCTCTACCGACACCCAAAGACGGATCTCCTGCTTTTCCAGGGCAGGCTCCAGGATCCCCCGGATTTCCTCCGCCAGCCACTCGGTGGACACGCGTCTTTTCACAAGCTCCTGATGGCGGAGTACCATCAGCTCCAGAAGCTTAAAGGACAGGGCCTCCAGCCGCTTTCCTTCTTTAAAAATATAATTGGCTGCGTCCATCCGTTCCTCTTCCGTCATCTCCCGGCTCCGCAGCATATCCGCGTAGCCAATCATCGAGGTCAACGGAGTCTTCAGCTCATGGGCAAAGCTTCCGATAAAATCCTCCTGCCGTCTGGCCGTATCCTGAAGCTCCGTAAACTGCTGCTCCAGATGGTCTGCCATCCGGTTGAAATCCCGGGTAAGCCTTCCCACCTCGTCCTCGGATTCCACCCGAGCCCGCACCTCCATGTCGCCGCTCGCAATCCGTCTGGCGGCCCGGGAGAGACGGCGCAGGGGCTTCAGAAGCCATACGGTCATCAGATAGCACACCGGAAGCTCTAAAAGCAAAACCACCAGCATCCACCGGCGGTAAATCCGGTACTGTTCCGTTCGGTCGTTAAAAAGGGCCGTCACATCCCGGTCGCTTTCCAGGTAAATGACACGCTTTTCTCCCAGCAAAATCCGGCTCATGGTAGCCAGCTCGTATGTGCCGTTTTCCTCGCGAAGCTCCCGGGCGCGGGTTTCCCCGGATGCGGCTTTGATAAGCTTTTGGATGTCTTTTTCCTTCTCCTGATCGTAGGGGATTTGTTTTTCCATGTAGAGAGGCTGGCCATCCCCGTCATAGATGCGGAAGGTCAGGCCGCTGTCCGTCATTCCCTGGGACATGGCCTCCGCTGTTTTCTGAATTTCTTTATCTGTAAAATTCTGCCATTCCTGTACCGTGGTATTCCAGTAGGCCACGAAGGAATAGGCCAGCATCCTGTTTTCCTCCGCCGCGTTCCGGGTCTCCCGCTGCCAGGACGACGAAAACAGAGTGCCTAAAAGTGCATAGCCGCCCAGTCCCATCACCAGCATGCTGATGACCAGCATGGAAATACTGATTTTCCAGGAAAATTTCATCCGTTATCCTCTTTTCATTTTTATACTCTGCGTTCTGCCTCCGAACAGTCTATATTCTAAACCAGTTGCCGCAGATAGCTTTATTCCCCGTACTGATTACGGGCAATAGCGGTATCCTACTCTGTACACGGTCTGAATCTGCTCCTCCAGGCCCGCTTTTTTCCGCATCCGCTGCACATGCAGATCCACGGTCCGGCTGTCGCCCATGTATTCGCCGCCCCAAATGCGCTCGTAGATGGTCTCCCGGTAAAGGGCGATATTTTTATTGCGCACAAAGAGCAGGAGAAGGTCAAATTCCTTTTTCGTAAGGCTGATGGTCTCGCCCTTCTTTGTGACCGTCCGGGAGGCCGTATCGATAACCAGGTTGCCCTCAGTCAGCACCTGTTCCGTCTTGTGATAGCGCCGCAGCACCGATTCCACCCGGGCCAGAAGCTCGATGATTTCAAAGGGCTTGGTCAGGTAATCGTCCGCCCCCATGCGGAGTCCCTTCACTCGATCCGCCACGCTCGCTTTCGCCGTCAAAAAAATCACCGGAATCTCCAGGGGCGCGATATAATCCATGATCTCGTAGCCGTTCGCGCCCGGCAGCATAATATCCAGAAGTACCAGGTCGTAGGGCTTTTTATCCAGCATATCCACCGCCGCCAGCCCATCGTAGGCGCAGTCGCAGGCGTAACCGGCCCTGGTCAGGTTGACCTTTATCAGATTGGAAATGGAGTGTTCGTCCTCCACCACTAAGATTTGCAGCATTTTACTCTCTCCTTCTATATGATAGAGTGTATCATATCTGCATCATATTTGCATCATGGTTGATCTGGGATCCCCTATGATGTATATGCACAGAAATCATGCCTGCGGATGATTTCGCGCTGCCCTACTCGGGATATCATCCCGGATAGTTCTTTCTTGTTTCAGTCACACCCTTCTTTATTTTTCCATAAACTAACTATATAGTATCAGGAGGCTTGCCTATGAATCCGCTGCTTACGCTGGAGCATGTCGGCTTCGCCTACCATCAGGCGGAGGGCGAAACTCCGGCTCTTTCCGATATTTCTTTTACCCTGGAAGCCGGCCATTTTCTGGCTATTGTGGGGCCAAGCGGCTGTGGAAAATCCACGCTGCTTTCCCTGATCTCCGGCCTCCTTCTGCCGGAGGAGGGCCGTATCCTGCTCCACGGCCTGCCGGTCCGGGAAGCCCGGGCCAACATTGGTTACATGCTCCAGAGAGACCATCTTTTTGAGTGGCGCACCGTCTACACCAATGTGCTGCTGGGCCTGGAAATCCAGCATCAGAAAACGCCCGAAAAGCTTCAAAAAGTCGATCACATGCTGGACTCCTACGGTCTGTCCGGCTTTCGGAACGCCCGTCCCTCCCAGCTCTCCGGCGGCATGCGGCAAAGGGCAGCGCTGATCCGCACTCTGGCTCTGGAGCCCGACCTGCTGCTTCTCGACGAACCATTTTCAGCGCTGGATTATCAGACCCGGCTGACGGTCTGCGATGATATCTATGAGATTATTAAAAAGGAGGAGAAGACGGCGATTCTTGTGACCCACGATCTGTCGGAGGCCATCAGTATGGCCGACGAGGTACTGGTGCTCTCGGCGCGGCCCGGGCGCATCCGGAAACGGGTGTCTGTCAAGTTTGACTTGACTAACCGCACGCCCATGCGTTCCCGCAGCGCGCCGGAATTCAAGGATTATTTCAACACCATCTGGAAGGAGCTGAACGACCATGCCTGATCTTGCAAATTGCTCCCTGGCCCAGCAGAATTTTCTGAAAAAGCAAACCCGGCTCCGGAACCGGGTGCGGCTGGCAAGGCTTCTCATTTTCCTTGGCTTTCTGGTTTTATGGGAGGCCAGCACGAGGATGCACCTCATCGACGCCTTTATTTTCAGCAGTCCCACCCGGGTGGTCCGCACTTTTCTCTCCATGGGACGGGACGGCTCCATATTTCTCCATGTGGGCGTGACGCTTCTGGAGACGCTGGTGAGCTTTCTGCTGGTCTTTCTCTTAAGTCTTCTGACCGCCGTGCTGCTCTGGCTGTCGCCGGGGCTGTCCCGCACTCTGGAGCCTTATCTGGTGGTCTTAAACAGTCTGCCCAAATCCGCCCTGGCCCCGCTTCTCATCGTCTGGCTGGGTGCCAATATACGGACCATCATTGTGGCCGGAATCTCCGTGGCAGTCTTTGGCAGCATTCTGACGCTGTATACCGGATTTCAACAGATTTCCGCAGAGAAAATCAAGCTCATCTACACACTGGGCGGAGATCGGGGCGACGTGCTCTGGAAGGTGGTGCTGCCCGGCTCCGTGCCCATTTTTCTGAATACTATGAAGGTCAATATCGGACTTTGCCTGGTGGGCGTCATCATCGGGGAATTTATCGGGAGCCGCCGGGGGCTTGGGTATCTGATTATCTATGGCAGCCAGGTGTTTCAGCTGGATCTGGTGCTGATGTCCATCGTCATCCTGTGCGGGCTGGCTATGGGGCTGTATCAGGGGCTGAATGTGGCGGAGAAGCGCTTGGCACGGCGGTAACAACGAGATAAAATACGCTTCGCGAATTTTACTCGTTATCGCGGCATCTACGTTCCACTTCGG
>USDU01000021.1 GCA_900553635.1 uncultured Lachnospiraceae bacterium
TGATCTGCGTGAAGCACTGCGCGCTCTGCGTCCATCTCATCTGAGGAGTCGTCATCCTCCGGCATGATCTTGATCAGACCCTGCTCCAGCTCCTGGATAGCAATGGACAGCGGCTTCTTGCCCTTGCCGTCTACGAACGGCTCCTCGCCGCCGATGATCTGACGGGCACGCTTGGATGTGGCCAACACGATGGAATAACGGCTGTTGACTACCGGAGTTTCGCCCTCCTCTACCTCGCTGTTGACGACCTTCATTAAATCGGAATATGACGGATGTAACATGTTTTCACCTTAACCTTTCTGAAATTTGCTGATATCTTTTTTGATCGTGTTAATAAGCTCCAGATTGCGGGAAACACGGCTGTGCTCGCCCTGTATAATCTGATGCACCTGTGTGACACAGGTATCTAAATCATCATTGATGATGAAATAATCATAATTTTCGATGCCCTCGGCCTCCTCGGAAGCTCTGGAAAGACGCTTCTCCACCACATCCAGGCTTTCGGTTCCCCGGCCTATCAGACGGTTCTTCAGGGTCTCCGCATCCGGCGTGGATACGAATAACAGCAGCGTATCCGGAAACCGCTTCTTAATCTGCAGCGCTCCCTGAATCTCAATCTCCAGAATCACGTCCCTGCCCAGGGCCAGCTGTTCTTCCACATAAGCCCGCGGGGTTCCGTAATAATTGCCCACATAGCAGGCGTGCTCGATGAGCGCCTCATCGGCAATCATCTGTTCGAATTCTTCTTTGGTGCGGAAAAAGTACTCTCTTCCATCCACCTCGCCCTCTCTGGGGCTGCGGGTGGTCGCAGAGATGGAAAGGGCGTAATTATCATAACGTCCCACCAGTTCCTTCATCAGCGTTCCTTTTCCTGCTCCGGAGAAGCCGGACACAACCAGTAAAATTCCTTTTCTGTCCATCTTATTCTCCCTACTCAATATTCTGAATCTGTTCCCGGACTTTTTCGATGCCGGTCTTCAACTCAATGGCGTGATTGGAAATCTCCAGGTCGTTGGCCTTGGAAAGGATCGTGTTGGCCTCCCGATTCATCTCCTGAGCAATGAAGTCAAGCTTGCGACCCACGCTCTCTTTCTCTTCCAGTGTGGCTCTCGTATGCTCGATGTGGCTGCGGAGTCTCACGATCTCCTCGTCCACACAAATCTTATCCGCGAAAATAGTCACTTCGGAAGCGATACGGCTCTCCTCAATCTGGGTATCGGAAAGGAGCTCCTTCACCTTATCCTCCAGCTTCGCCCGGTACTCGGCCACAATCTGCGGAGAACGCTCCTCCACATAGTCCACATGGACCAGCAGCTCGTCGAGCTTCGCGGTCAGATCCCGCTTCAGGTTCTCGCCCTCCGTCACGCGGGTGGCTACGAACTGCTCGCAGGCGGCCTTTAAGGCCTGCTCCAGAAGCTTCCAGAGCTCTTCTTCGTCATCCTGCACCTCTTCCATCACCAGAACCTCCGGATAACGGGACAGGGCCCCCACCTTCACATCCTGATCCAGGCCGAAATCCTCTGCCATCTGCTTTAAATACTTCAGGTACTCCGCGGCAATTTCCTTATTATAATGAAGCGCCATATTGCTCTCGGACAGATCCTCATAGGTTATAAAAATGTCCACCTTGCCCCGCTGAATATAAGTCTTCAGGAGGCTTCGGATGGCAGATTCAAAATAGTTCAGCTTCTTCGGCATCTTGATGGCCACGTCCAGATATCTGTGGTTGACGGACTTCATCTCCACCGTCATTTTCCGATCTCCTTCGGATACCTCGCACCGGCCAAAGCCTGTCATACTCTTTACCATGGTTGTTCTCTCCGCTCCGCAGTGTCTGATTTTCCGAACCTTTGCACTGCTCATTTGGATTTTATTGTAGTTGAATTTTTTCCACATGTCAAGTATACTTATTTAAAAGCTATTTGAAGGAGGCCGTTTTCACCATGGCATTTGACGGAATTACAGTATCCTGTCTTCGAAAGGAGTTATCCGATAAGCTGACCGGAGGACGCATCACAAAAATCGTCCAGTCCGAGGCCGATGAACTCCTGCTTACCATAAAAAACAACGCAAACCAGTACAGACTTTTGCTTTCTGCTTCAGCGAGTCTGCCGCTGGCCTACCTGACAGATAAAAATAAACCCGCGCCCATGACCGCGCCGGGCTTCTGTATGCTGCTCCGCAAGCATCTGGGAGGCGGACGCATCGTGGCTGTGACCCAGCCCTCTCTGGAGCGCATTCTTCATTTCCATATCGAACATCTGGACGAGATGGGGGATCTCTGCCGGAAAACCCTGATCGTGGAGCTGATGGGCAAGCACAGCAACCTGATTTTCTGTAAAGAGGACGGCATGATCCTGGACAGCATCAAGCATGTGTCCCTGGCGGTCAGCTCCGTCCGGGAAGTGCTGCCGGGCCGGACTTATTTCATTCCCCATACCCAGGACAAGCTGGATCCCCTCACTGTCGCTCCCGTGGAAATGGTTTCTGCCATCTGCGACAAACCGGCGCCCCTCTCCAAAGCCATCTACACTACACTGACCGGCTTTTCCCCGGTCATGGCCGAGGAGCTCTGTCACCGGGCTTCTGTGGAATCCGTGCGGCCCGCAGGGGCTCTTACTGCTCCCGAACGGGAAATGCTGTCCCACCAGCTGCTGCGGCTTATGGAGACTGTCAAGGACGGTGATTTCGAACCCCGTATTTATTATAGAAATGCCTGTTCCGTATCCACTGATACCACATTTTCCCAGTTCGGACAGAGTCTGGAGCCGGTAGAATTCTCCGCTGTTCCCCTGACCATGTACGAAGAAATGAACGCCCAGCCCTTCGAATCCGTTTCCGCACTCCTGGAAAGCTATTACGCCACAAAGAATACCCTGACCCGCATCCGCCAGAAATCCTCCGATCTACGCCGCATCGTCCAGACTGCCCTGGACCGGAGCCGCAAGAAATACGATCTGCAGAGCCGACAGCTGGCCGATACGGAAAAACGGGAAAAGTATAAGATCTGGGGCGAGCTGATTCACACCTACGGCTACGGCGTACCCGAGGGGGCGAAATCCATGCAGGCCCTGAATTACTATACCAATGAAGAGGTCACGATTCCGCTGGATCCGACCCTTTCCGCCCAGGAGAACGCCAAGAAATATTTTGACAAATATGGCAAGCTCAAGCGAACCTTCGAGGCTGTAACCACGCTGCTGGCTGAAACGAAGTCTGAGGTGGAACACCTGGAATCCGTACAGACCGCCCTGGATATGGCACTGTCCGAGGAAGATCTGGTGCAGATCAAAGAAGAGCTGGTAGAGTCCGGCTACATCCGCAGAAAAAGCGGCGGCAAAAAGGTGAAAATTACCTCGAAACCCTACCACTACGTTTCCAGCGACGGTTTCGATATCTACGTGGGTAAAAATAATTTCCAGAACGACGAGCTGACCTTCCAGTTTGCCACCGGAAACGACTGGTGGTTCCACGCCAAAGGCGCGCCCGGCTCCCACGTCATCGTGAAGACAAACGGCCGGGAGTTGCCCGACCGTACCTTCGAAGAAGCGGGCCGTCTGGCCGCCTATTATTCCAAGAACCGGGGCGGCGACAAGGTAGAGATCGACTATGTACAGAAGAAACAGGTAAAAAAGCCCGGTGGCGCGAAGCCCGGCTTTGTGGTATATTATACCAATTATTCCCTGATGATTGCTTCAGATATTTCGGGTATCCGGCAGGTAGATTAAGAAAGTTAAGATATTCTTAATACTCGGCCCGTCCCGTTGCTTTTTGCCTGCCAAACGCTTATACTGAAAGCAGAACGTATGAGCGGGAATTTCCGCTCATACCATTTTTCTCTACAAGGGAGGATTTTATTATGAAGTATACGAAAAAGAAGAAATTACTTTCCTTTTTCCTGATTTTCACACTCTGTTTCGGGCTGCTGATGCCCACATTCCGGACTGAGGCAGCCAGAGCCACCGGAACGGTCAAGAACCGCATTCTCAATGTGCGTTCCTCCGCTTCCACCAGTTCTTCCATCATCTGCAAGCTGTCCCAGGGAACCAAGGTATCCATTATCTCTGAGACCACCGGCGACGATGGCCTGAAATGGTATGATGTGTTCTTTGCCTATGGCGGCGACGCCAAAGAAGGCTATATCCGGGCGGATCTGCTGAATGTATCCGGAAGCGTATCCGGTTCTTCCGGAAGCGCTTCAAATAATTCCTCAGGCTCCGACAACAGCGGTTCGTCCGCATCCGGGCAGAAGTATGTGAAACCGGCTGTGGCTATCATCCGTACCTACGCATCCACCAACGCAGACATCCGTACAAAGCTGGAACGCGGCACGGCAGCTTCCGTTATCTCTTCCAAAAAGGGCGATGACGGCAGAACCTGGTACAAGATTTCCTTTACAAAAAATGGTTCTGCCATGGAAGGCTACATCCGCGGCGATTTGCTGATCGACACTAACCCGGGCGGTTCTGCTTCTTCCACCGATGTATCCGGAACCCGCTATGTAGTTCCTGACAGCGGCGTGTCTGTCCGCTCCTATGCCTCTACCAATGGCGATATCCGCTCCAAACTGAATAAGGGCACAGCTGTCAGTCTGATTACTTCCAAAAAGGGCGATGACGGACAGACCTGGTATAAAGTATCTTATACCGTAGACGGCTATAAGCTGAGCGGTTATATCCGCAGCGATCTGCTGACAGACAAGAATCCGGCAGGCGACTCCGGTTCTTCTAATACTTCCTCAGGAAGCGCCTCTACCAGCGTCACCATCCGTCCGGCAGTAGCCAATATCCGCTCCTACGCTTCCACCGGAGCTGATATCCGCTCCAAACTGCCCGCCGGAACCACAGCTACCATCATTTCCGAAAAAACCGGCAATGACGGCAAGAAATGGTATAAAATCTCCTACACACTGAACGGTAATACCATGCAGGGCTATATCCGTTCCGATCTGGTAACCATGGGCGCTGCGACCAACACCTCCGGTTCCTCCGGAAATTCTTCATCCGGCAGCTCCTCCGGCGGCGTCGCACAGGTTCGAAGCTATGCTTCCCCCAACGCGGATATCCGCGCCACACTGGAAAATGGCACTAAGGTAGCGATTATCAAAGAAAAAACCGGGGATGACGGTCAGAAATGGACCAAGATTTCTTTCACACAGAACGGTGAGAAGATTGAAGGTTATGTTCCTTCTTCTCTGTTAAAATAAGCTTCCGGATCTGAAAAGGGCCTTCGCTTTTATGCGAAGACCCTTTTTATATCTCACTTTTATGCCGGACAGAACCGTTTTTCTGTCTCCCTTGCCGCCGCCAGATTTACCAGATTCAGAATCGCCTGCACCACCTGATGGCAAATGCGGACAATATACTCACAATCCTCCTGCACGCCGTGCTTCATTTTCAGATAATCCTCATGGGCCTTCTTAACAAAGCTGCAGACTGCCTCCGGCGTCTCAAACTTTTTCGCGTCAATCCGGTCGCGAAAGGCCTTACCACTCTTTACGTATTCCCGAAGGCGGAATTTCAGTTCTTTCTCATACATGCAATGATCTTTCAGATTGCCGTCGTAGATCTGATTGTGCGGGAAGGTAAAATAATCCGCAATATAATGAATGATTTCACCCAGTCGGCGCATAAAGGCGCGTCCATTGTCCAACAGCAGACCGGAATCCGCGGACAGTACACAGATACGTTCCTTCACCAGATCAAAGGTTCCATTGAACTCGTGACGCTGGGTCAGAAAGGAAGGCTTGCAGTCCGGGAGTATGCTTCCCAGATAGAACGCTTTCCTGTGATGTGTCATCACCGGAACCTGCATGTCCTGCGCAATGTATCTGGCCAGTGAAATATGTGATTTTTTTCTCATTTATTACCTCCATCCTCACGGTATCTTGCCGCTTATATAGTTTCCCCTCGTAAAACACTACCTTTTCTATCATACTCCAATCATTCCAGGTTGTCTATCACTAACTTTTACAATATTCCATAAATTTCAGCATTATTTTTTGACTATTTTAATGTTTATCTCCTCTTTTTGTTATGAAAAATGATGAACTTTTTATAAACTTCGCGTTTTTGCTTGATTCAGACCTGAAAATTCAGTACACTAAGATGAATGACGCAGGATGGATGGTGGATTTATGAAACATGAGATGCAAAGTCAGGCTACGAAGCAGGCGCTGGTGGATTCGCTGAAGCAACTTCTGACGAAAAAGTCGTTTTCGAAAATTACGGTCACGGAGATCGTGGAAAACTGTGGGTATAACCGCAAGACGTTTTACTATCATTTTGAAGATATTTATTCGTTGCTGCGCTGGATGCTGGAACAGGATCTGCTGTCGGTGGTGGACAGCAATGAATTAACGTCTGATCCGGAGAAGGTAATCCGCTTCGCTCTGAGTTATATTAAGCAGAACCGGCAGCTTCTGACCTGCGTTATCACAGAGCTTGGTCATGATGAGCTCCGCAATTTTCTCTATGATGATTTTTCCGCACCTATCCGGCTGGTAATTCAGAAAGCCGAAACCGAGACCGGACGAACGCTTGACGACGCTTACCGGGAGCATCTGACTTCCTTTTATACCAGCGGTATGACGGGGATGATTATCCGGGTGCTGCTTCGGAAGATTCCCTCGGAAGAGGAATTTATCGAGGATATGATTACGACGTTTCAGGTGTCGCTGACAGCGCTGGTGCAGGCGCGGGGGCACAGGATATAAAAACATAATAAATGGACGGAAAGAGAGTGTGCCTTGCTTGCTCGGAGACGCATTGATTTCCCTGGATTCGTTCGCGCGGCTTATTCGCCCCCGATCGCCAAACTCGGCCTTCGGCCTCAGACAATGGCTCCTTCGGGGGCTGCCAGCGCAAACGAATCCTCGGGAAATCAAGCTAACCTCCGAGCAAGCAAGGCACACTCTCTTTCCTGACGTTACAGGACGGTTAAGTTATCCTGCGATTTAAGATATCGGTTGTTTAAGACGGTATATTTTTTATTTTAGGGCGTTCATTACCAATACACAGGAAAACAAGACGGTATCCCTTTTGCGGAGGTTAGCTTGATTTTCCGTGGTTTTGTTTGCGCTGGCAGCCCCCGAAGGAGCCACTGTCTGAGCCCCGCAGGGGCGAGTTTGGCGGTCGGGGGCGAATAAGCCGCGCGAACAAAACCAAGAAAATCAATGCGTCTCCGCGAAAGGGATACCGTCTTGTTTTCCGTACGTTTTTCTATTAGGATACATAATCAAATAAGGACAGCTGATTGGACTCCGGCAGGTCGCCGAGCAGCCCTAAGTCGCCCATGAAGTCGATGACGGTCTTTGACAGCTTGCTTCGTGTCCGCAGGTCGTCCCTGGACAGGAAGGGGCCGTCTTTGGCGGCGGCTTCCAGCTGGTCGGCCGCTTTGTCGCCCAGGCCCTCGATGGTACTTAAGGCGGGCATCAGCTTGCCGTCGATGATCTGGAAATGGTGGGCCTTCGCCTTATAGATGTCGATGGGCCAGAATTCGAAGCCTCTGGCATACATCTCCTGTACGATGTGCATGTCCTTCATACTGTCCTGCTCCTTTTTGGACAGAGAATCGCTGCGGCGCTTGTAGTCGGCCATATAGTAAGCCAGCCGCTCCTTGCCCTGGCACATGAGCTCATAGCTGAAGGCGGACGCTCGGATACTGAAGTAGGCCGCGTAGTAGGCCAGCGGATAGTTGATTTTGCAGTAAGCGATTCTCCAGGCCATCATAACGTAGGCCGCTGCATGGGCCTTCGGGAACATGTACTTGATCATTTTACAGGACTCGATATACCAGTCCTCCACACCTTCCGCCTTCATGGCGTCTATCCATTCAAGCTTCAGTCCTTTTCCCTTTCGCACACTTTCCATAATGGTAAATGACAGGCTTGGCTCCACGCCCTGATGTATCAGATACAGCATGATATCGTCTCGGGTACAAATAGCTGTGGAAATGGTAGCTTTTCCCTCTTTGATGAAGCGCTGGGCGTTGTTCAGCCACACATCGGTACCGTGGGACAGTCCGGAGATTCGGATCAGGTCCGAAAAGGACTGGGGCTTGGCGTCACACACCATCTGGATTACGAAGTCGGTGCCGAACTCGGGGATTCCAAGACACCCCAGAGGACAGCCGTCGATATCCTCCGGCCTGATGCCGAGAGCCTCTGTATTCTTGAACAGGGACATGACGCCCTGGTCGTCCAGGGGAATGGTTTTCGCGTCCAGGCCGGTCAGATCCTCCAGCATACGAATCATGGTCGGATCATCGTGTCCCAGAATATCCAGCTTCAACAGGTTGTGGTCGATGGAGTGGTAGTCAAAATGGGTGGTGATAATGTCCGTGGTCATATCATTGGCCGGGTGCTGGATCGGCGTAAAGGAATGAATTTCCTCGCCGTGGGGCAATACGACGATACCGCCCGGGTGCTGACCCGTCGAACGGCGCACACCCACGCAGCCCTGGACGATCCGGTCGATCTCACAGTTTCGCTTGTGCTGCCCCCGCTCCTCGTAATAATTTTTCACATAACCGAAAGCAGTCTTATCCGCCAGGGTTCCGATGGTCCCTGCACGGAAGGTCTGTCCTGTACCGAAAATGACCTCCGTATACTTATGGGCCTTGGACTGATAATCGCCGGAGAAGTTCAGGTCGATATCCGGCTCCTTGTCGCCCTTGAATCCCAGGAAGGTCTCGAAGGGAATATCGAAGCCTTCTTTCTTCAGGGGACCGCCGCAGACCGGACAGTTCTTGTCCGGCATATCGCAGCCGGCCGCACCCGCGTATTTGCGCACCTCTTCCGACTCGAAATCACTGTAATGGCAGGCCGGGCAGTAATAATGGGGCGGAAGCGGGTTGACCTCGGTGATTCCTGCCATGGTGGCTACGAAGGAGGAACCTACAGATCCTCGGGATCCTACCAGATAGCCGTCCGCATTGGATTTCCACACCAGCTTCTGGGCAATGATATACATAACCGCGAAGCCATTGGAAATAATCGAATGCAGCTCCTTCTCCAATCGCTCCGTTACCACCTGGGGCAGATCTTCGCCATAGATGGAATGTGCCTTTTCATAGCAGATATCACGCAGGGTCTGATCGGAATTTTCGATAACCGGCGGACACTTATCCGGGCGCACCGGGGAAATCCGTTCAATCATGTCCGCGATCTTGTTCGTGTTAGTTATAACTACCTCTTCTGCTTTATCACTTCCGAGATATTCAAATTCTGCCAGCATTTCCTCGGTGGTACGCAGGTACAGGGGAGCCTGGTCGTCCGCGTCCTTGAAGCCCTTTCCGGCCATGATGATACGGCGGTAGACCTCATCCTCCGGATTCAGGAAATGCACGTCGCAGGTGGCCACCACAGGCTTGTGGAACTGCTCGCCCAGGGACACAATCTTTTTATTCAGACGAATCAAATCATCCTTAGACTCAAAGGTGGGACGCTCTCCCCGCAGCATAAACTCGTTATTTCCCAGAGGCTGGATTTCCAGATAATCATAGAAATTCACCAGTCTCGCGATCTCCTCGTCGGGGGCAGACCGTACCAGTGCCTGGTACAGCTCTCCGGCCTCGCAGGCAGAACCCACGATAAGGCCCTCCCGATGCTTCTGAAGCACGCTTTTCGGAATTCTGGGCACACGGGCGAAATAGTCCAGGTGGGACCAGGAAACCATGCGGTACAGATTCACCCGGCCAATCTCATTTTTCGCCAGAATGATGACGTGGTGGGATGGCAGCTTCTTAATGGCGTCCGCGTCCAGGGTACTCATCTGGTTGACGCCGTTCAGGTCGAAGATATCCCGTTCCTTCAGCATTTGCACAAACTTCACGAAGATTTCAGCGGTACAGCCCGCATCGTCCACGGCCCGGTGATGATTTTCCAGGGATACATTCAATGCCTTCGCCACATTATCCAGCTTATAACGGTTCAGCTGAGGCAGTAAAATTCTCGCCAGCGCCACTGTATCTACTACTGTAAATTCACAGGGCAGCCCCTGTCGTTCGCTGTTCTTTCGGATAAAGCTCATATCAAAGCCGGCGTTATGAGCCACCATGACCGCGCCCTTGCAGAAATCCAGAAACTGCGGCAAAATTTCCTCGATGGCAGGCTCGTTCATAACCATTTCATCACTGATGCCGGTCAGCTTCTCAATCTCGAAGGGAATCGGAAGCTGCGGATTTACGAATACACTGAACTTGTCAGTGATTTCGCCCTTTTCCACCCGCACAGCCCCAATCTCGATGATCCGGTCGTTTTCTGCGGAGAATCCTGTCGTCTCGATATCGAATACCACATAGGTATCATCCAGGCTCTGTCCGGCTGCGTCGGTGACAATATCCTTCAGGTCGTCCACCAAATAGCCCTCCACGCCGTAGATCACCTTGAAATTATCGCCCTTTTCCAGGCTGTGGCTGGCGTCCGGATAAGCCTGTACCACGCCATGGTCCGTCACTGCGATGGCTGTATGGCCCCAGGACTTGGCACGCTTAATGATGCTCTTTACATCCGAGACGCCGTCCATATCGCTCATTTTCGTGTGACAATGAAGCTCCACGCGCTTCAGCTCGCTATTATCTGTACGGGGCGTCCGGAAATCTGAGGATTTCTTGATGCCTGTCACAGAGCTGATGGTCAGCTCATTATCGAAGCGATCCATGGCAGTCAGACCCTTCAGCTTGATAAAAGATCCCTGTTTTACCTTCTCCCGGAAGGCTTCCATCTCGTCGTTTTTCTCAAAGATCTTAATGCGGATGGTATCGGTATAATCCGTCACTGTAATGGTTACAATGGTTTTCTCGCCGCGGATCTCCCGCTCATCCCAGCCGGTGACCTGGCCATGGATGACCACCTCCCCCATTTCCCCAATGACCTGCACCAGATCTGTAATCTCGCTGTCATCGAAATCCCGGCCATACAGTACATCCGGATTATTGCTGGCACCCCTGCTTCGGAAGCCTCCGCCGGAACGCAGAGTCTTACCATATGCGTACTCGCTCTTGCCGAAATTGCCGAAGTTCTTTTTACCGCCGTCCGCTTTGGCCGCCGTCTTCTTCTCGACCTTTGCCCTGTCGGGGCTTCCCGCGCCGCCTGCTGCCGCGATTTTGCCATCCGCGCTTTCCGCATTTTCCGCGCTCTCCGCCGCGTCCGCTGCCTGCTTGGCCGCCCACATGGCCGCGTTCAGCGCCTCCGCCTGCTTCTCCACGTCCGCCCGGCCGCTGCGCTTCTTCTTTTCTTCCTTTTTATCCACAAACTCCACCCGGATTTTCACATCCAGTCCACATCGTTCCGTGAAAATCTTATACAAAATGCGGATAAGTTCATCGGCTGCGTCTTCGCCCAGGGTGGTCTTCGTAAGTTCCATTTTCAGGACATTACTCTCCGGAAAGCTGATTTTCGCGCCCCGGAACAGGTTATACTCCAGCATGCTGTAATTACGCAACTCAAAAAGAATACTGTCCTTATAGAGCCCCATCAGGGTCTCCGGGTTGTACTGTCCCGACAGCTCGTAGCGCTCCAGGATCTTTACCGTAATGTCAGCGTTGCCAAACAACTGCCTTTTTAAAGTCTTTTCAAGCTGAAAAAGCTGCTCCTTATGGATCAGCTTTCCGCTCACAAGATATACTCTTATGAAATTTTTTGCCCGGTTAGAAGTGACCTTTTCCACCTGCACCTGCTCCAGAAGGTCTGACAGACCTTTTTCCACATGCAGGGGCGGAAATACCTCGGCGAACATTTTTACCATTGACAGTTCTCCCTAGTTCTCGTTCCAGTGTAACAGCTCCTCGCGCAGCGCGCCCAGAAGCTCGCTCTCCGGCATCCGCTGTACGATCTCACCCTTCTTAATCAGCATGCCGGTGCCCTTGCCGCCTGCGATTCCGATGTCAGCTTCTTTCGCCTCGCCCGGTCCATTTACCACGCAGCCCATGACTGCCACCTTGATGTCATCCAGCGGAATATCTTCTACCATGCGCTCTACCTGGTTGGCCAGGCCGATGAGGTCAATCTGGGTTCTTCCGCAGGTAGGACATGATACGACCTCAATGCCGCCTTTGCGGAGCCCCAGCGTCTTCAGGATACGTTTTGCGGAGCGGATCTCCTCCAGCGGATCACCGGTCAGGGATACACGGATCGTGTCGCCGATGCCCTGGTACAGGATGATACCCAGTCCCACGGCGGACTTGATATTGCCGGAATACAGGGTGCCGGACTCGGTGATTCCCACATGGAGGGGATAATCGGTCTTTGCGGCAATCAGTTCATGGGCCCTAGCGCACATCATCACGTCGGAGGACTTGATGCTGATAACCAGATTGTCATAGCCCATGTCTTCGATGAGGTGTACCTTATCCAGGGCGCTCTCCACGATACCCTCTGCGGTGACGCCGTGGTATTTTTCCACCAGCTCTTTCTCCAGGGAACCGCTGTTGACGCCTACGCGGATGGGGATACTGCGCTCTTTCGCAGCGTCTACTACGGCCTGTACACGTTCCCTGCTTCCGATGTTGCCCGGATTGATACGAATCTTGTCCGCGCCGTGCTTGATGGCCGCCAGTGCCAGCTTATAATCAAAATGAATATCTGCCACCAGCGGAATCGTAATCTGCTTCTTAATCTCAGTCAGCGCCTCCGCTGCCTCCATGGTCGGGACCGCGCAGCGGATAATGTCGCAGCCTGCCGCTGTCAGGGCCTGAATCTGCGCCACCGTCGCCTGCACATTCTCTGTCTTTGTGTTCGTCATGGACTGAATCAGGATCGGATTGCCCCCTCCGATGACCCGGCCGCCAATTTTAATTACTTTTGTATGTTCTCTCATCCCATTCTTGCCTCCCGCAATTCTTTTTCCTTTTTGAAACGACTCTGCTTCTCTACATTTAACACCATGCCAATCTCAAATAGCAGGAATACCGACGCCGTTCCTCCGTAACTGAAGAAGGGCAGGGTAACGCCCGTGGTCGGAAACAGGCTGGTGACTACCATCAGATTCAACACGACCTGCAGGGCCACATGGGAAAAGACCCCGATGGCCAGCAGACGCCCGAAGGTATCCTCCGCCTCCTGTGCCACACTGTAAAGCTGATATAGCAGGTAGATAAACATCAGGATAATCAGACCCGCGCCAAAAACGCCAAGCTCCTCACAAATAATGGAAAAAATCATATCGTTATAAGGCTCCGGAATACGGCCCAGCTTCTGGATACTATTTCCCAGCCCCTTTCCAAAGAGCCCGCCGGAACCGATAGCGTACAGCGCCTGCAGGGACTGATAGGCCTTGTCCGACTCATAAGAATAAGGATCCAGCCACGCCAGGATACGGGCGCCACGAAAACCACCGTTTCCACTGCCCACATCTCCGGAAGCCAGCTTTTGCTTCAGATAGAAAATCAGCGCTCCAACTCCCGTGACTCCCGCTCCGCCCATCAGCACAAAGGGCCAGTACTTCGGATAGACCATAAAGGCCATCAGGAAACTGATGCCCAATACGATGGTAGCCGTACTCATATTGTTGCTGATTTTCAGGATCAGTACAGACACCACAGCCGTCGGAATCAGAACCGTGATAAAGTTCTTCATATTATCCAGCCTGCCGGAATAATTGCCTATCAAAGTCGCGGAAAATAAAATCATCGCCACCTTGACCGGCTCCGCCACCTGGAACTGACCGAGACCCGGGATACGGATCCATCGGGTCGCGCCCTTTACGGTGACGCCCAGTCCCGGCACCTTCAAAAGCAAAATGAGCACAATCGAAGCCAGAAATCCCAGCATCGCAAAATGCTTCCAGAAATGATAATCCACATTGGCGACAAACAGCATCACCACAATGCCCAGGATGCTGTATTTCAGCTGACTCATCAACAGAAAGGTGGGATCATGGTTGAACGCGTCACTCATACTGGCCGTATAATAGCTGGCACTGTATATCATCACCAGACCGAAGACGATCAAAAATAAAACGGCCACGATCAGGTTCATATCATAACTGAACAGATAAGAGAGAACTCTTCTCTTTTTCTTTTTTTTCGCCATCTGGCACTCCTTTTTGAAACTCGTTTACTTTTTATTATACTTTCTTCCCATCCCTCTTGCAAGCTGAAAACGGACATCCGTCAAAGAAGAATCCTGCAAAGCAGGATTCTTCGCCTGCGGCGGGTCGCCTCGGCGACACAATTCCACTCCGCCGCAGTGCGATCCTGCCCGAAGGGCTTTGTTATGTAACAGGGGATTCCAACAGAATTTTCTATTACATAACAAGAGACAGGACAAGTCTCCTTATCCCGTCTCTTATGTAACGTAAAGTGCTGTCTTGTTTAAAAATTACTCTACGACCTTGATCCAGCCCTTCGGAGCCTCGATGCGGCCCATCTGGATACCTGTCAGGGTGTCATACAGCTTCTTGGTAACCGGTCCCATATCGGTCATGCCGCTGGGGAAGCAGATCTCGTTGCCGTGATCTACGATCTTTCCTACCGGAGAAATTACGGCTGCTGTTCCGCAAAGTCCGCACTCCGCAAACTCCTTTACCTCTGCGAACGGCACGGTTCTCTCCTCTACTTCCATTCCCAGGTACTCTTTTGCTACGTATACCAGAGAACGGCGCGTGATGGACGGAAGAATGCTGTTGGACTTCGGAGTTACCAGCTTGCCATCCTTCGTTACAAACAGGAAGTTTGCTCCGCCTGTCTCCTCTACGTTGGTTCTGGTCGCCGCATCCAGATACAGGTTCTCATCGAAGCCCTCCTGATGCGCGGTTACGATAGCGTGCATACTCATGGCATAGTTCAGACCTGCCTTGATGTGGCCTGATCCATGGGGCGCCGCACGGTCAAAATCAGATACCTTGATGGTAAGGGGCTTTACGCCGCCCTTGAAGTACGGTCCTACCGGAGTACCGAATACACGGAACTGATACTCGTCAGCCGGCTTTACGCCGATAACCGGGTTGGTTCCGAACATATACGGACGGATATACAGGGTTGCGCCTGTTCCGTAGGGCGGTACATAGGCTTCATTTGCCTTTACTGTCTGTACAACTGCGTCTACAAAACGATCCTCCGGGAATACCGGCATCTCCAGACGCTTTGCAGACTGAACCATACGCTCTGCGTTCAGATCCGGACGGAAGATAACCGTCTTGCCCTGCTCTGTGGTGTATGCCTTCATACCCTCAAATACCGTCTGTGCGTACTGCAGAACGCCTGCACACTCATTCAGGACTACATTTGCGTCATCGGTGAGACCGCCCTCATCCCATGCGCCATCCTTAAAGTTGGATACGTAACGCTTATCTGTCTGTACGTAACCAAAACCGATATTTGACCAGTCTAAATTTTTCTTTTCCATGTCAAAGCTCCTCCTTACACTCATTCAGTAATTTTCTGATTTTCCTTTGGGGATTCCTGAAAATTCACTCCAGCCGTATGCCTGTATTTACACTGAGGCTGCCGCGGTCTTACCCGTACTGAACTTTAATTTTTTATATTATAGATCAGTTTCTTTGATACTGCAATGAGAAAAAGTGTGAAATTTCCTATTTTTTTCGTTCGTATTTACAGAAGGTGAACTCCAGGTCGAAATAGGTCTTCTCGTCGCTCTCACCGGTCAGCTCCCACTCCGGATCCTCCTCCAGGTTCGGGAACCAGGCGTCAGCCATGTATTCATGATCGATGTGGGTCACATGGGCCACATCGCAGTAGGGAAGGAACTGCCTGTAAATGGTATCACCGCCGATGACATATACGTCCTCCGGCGGGTACTCGCTGATAAGCTCCAGCGCCTCTTCTACCGTGTGAACCACCTCTGCGCCCTTCACCTTGTATTCCGGATTCCGGGTCAGCACGATGTTTGTGCGGTTCTTTAAGGGAAGACCGTTCGGGAAGGTCTCCAGGGTCTTGCGGCCCATGACAACCACTTTTCCGGTGGTGGTGGTGCGGAAGAACTTCATGTCCTCCGGGATGCTGACCAGCAGCTTGTTCTGGTAGCCGATGGCCCAGTTTTTATCTACGGCAACGATTAAATTCATAAATCAGCGTCTCCTTTTACATATTTTTACTTAAAATACTCTCTTGTACACAACAGTCGCAGGTATTTTTTAAGAAAATTCCTTACACTGCGATCGGAATATCTTTAATCTGCGGCTCTGTCTCATACCCTTCCACATGCAGATCATCCGTGGTAAACGCGTAGAAATCCTTCACCTCCGGATTCAGCCATACCTTCGGCACCGGATGCTCCGGTCTTGTGATTAGCTCTTTAATGATATCCACATGGCGGTCATAGATATGCGCGTCCGCAATCACATGCAGCAACTCGCCCGGCACCATGTCGCAGACCTGCGCCACCATCATCAGCAGAATGGCGTACTGGCACACATTCCAGTTATTGGCCGCCAGCACGTCCTGGGAGCGCTGGTTCAGCACCATATTGAGTACCAGCTTCTCCTCGCCCGGCCGCTTGGTCACATTATAGGTAACGCCGTAAGCGCAGGGGTACAGATGCATCTCACTCAAATCCGAAAATACATAAGTATTCGTCATAATCCGACGGCTGTAGGGATTCTGCTTCAGATCGAAAAGCACCCGATCCATCTGATCCATATCGCCCTCCTTGTAATGACTCTTCACGCCGATCTGGTAGCCATAGGCCTTGCCGATGGATCCGGTCTCATCGGCCCACTCGTCCCAGATATGACTGTTCAGGTCGTGGATGTTGTTGGACTTCTTCTGGTAAATCCAGAGGATCTCGTCCATACAGCTTTTAAGCCCCGTCCTTCGAAGCGTCAGCGCCGGAAACCCCTTCGACAAATCATAACGGTTCACCACGCCAAACTTCTTAATCGTATAGGCAGAAGTTCCGTCCTCCCATTTAGGACGCACCTTCTCCCCCTCGGTGCTGGTGCCGTTCTCAATGATGTCCCGGCACATCTCTTTAAATATCTGATCTGCATAACTCATGCGGTATCTTCCTCCCTGTCGCTCTCATCAGGGATTACGCTTTCTGAATCGTAATCCCTTTTCACTGTTTTCTATTATAGGAAATAATCGGCCTGTTTACAAGGGTTTGCACCCTATCGAAAATTTTTTTGATTTTTTTTGAAAAACCTGTTGACAAATGAAACAAAATCCTGTAAGATACAACATGTCGCTGATGAACAGTAGCCGACACAACTGATGCGATAGTGGCGTAGTTGGTAACGCGCGACCTTGCCAAGGTCGAGACCGCGGGTTCGAGCCCCGTCTATCGCTCTCATCAAAAGGAATTCTGAAAAGTCAGAATTCCTTTTTTGATCTGAATCATCAAAATCCATACATAGCCCAAATCTCCCCTGCTCCTGCTCTGCCCTTGAAAAATAAAATAAAATCTCCTATACTAAACTATGTAAGTTTTTAGAAAATTTTTTTATCCGCAAAATACGGATATTAAATTTTACGGATATACAGGAGGACCTTCACCATGATCATTGATTTCCATGCACATATATTTCCCAATACCGTGGCACACCGGGCAGTCTGCAATCTGGAGCAGGTGGGCCGGGTAGTGGCTTATACAGACGGAACACTGGAAGACCTGCGTCATTCCATGAAAGAGGCAGGCGTCACCCATTCCGTGGTGCTCCCCATCGTCACAAAGCCCTCTCAGTTTCGCCATATCAACGAATTCGCCTGCTCCATCACCCACGAAGAGCCGGACGAAGACGGCCTTTCTATCATCAGCTTCGGCGGTATCCACCCGGACTCCCCGGACTATAAAGGCGAGCTCCGTGCTATCCGCGACATGGGTCTCAAGGGCATCAAGCTCCATCCCACCTATCAGAACACCTACATTGATGACATCCGCTATGAGCGCATCATCGGCTACGCCACAGAGCTGGGACTGCTGATCTCCATCCACTGTGGCCGGGATCTGGGCTTCCCGCGCCAGGTAAACGCCACCCCGGCCCGCCTGCACCACATGCTGGAGGATGTCTTCCCGGGCGACAAAGGCGACACCTCCAAACTGATCCTGGCCCACCTGGGCGGACACGATATGGAAAATGAGTCCGAGCAGCTTCTGGTGGGCGGCAGCTACTACATGGATCTGGCTTATATCCTGCGCCTGGCCCTGCCGGAGCAGATTCTCCGCATGAGCCGCCACCATGGCATCGACCGGATTCTCTTTGCCACCGATTCTCCCTGGAGCGGCCAAAAGGAGGACGTGGAGTATATCAAACGGATTGGCTTTACGGATGAAGAATTGGAAAAAATTCTCTATAAGAATGGGGCAAAACTACTCGGCCTCAAAGAATCTTAATTTGATACACAGAAGCGAGAGAAATCCCTTCTCACCGGGAACGCATTGTTTTCCCAGTGAGAAGGGATTTTTCTCGCTTATATTTACTTTTTCACAGCTTCTGTTCGGAGTTCGTAGGTGTTATAGGTACGTATCAGAAGCTCTGCTTCC
>USDU01000022.1 GCA_900553635.1 uncultured Lachnospiraceae bacterium
AAGTACATGGGAATTCTCCAGGGCGAAGTTGTCATTGATGCCGTAGAGGTTGCAGGGCATGACACTGATATAGTGGGTGCCGTACTGACGGTTGTAGAAGGCGCACATTTTCAGACCAGCAATTTTCGCCAAGGCGTAGGCCTCGTTGGTCTTCTCCAGGTAACCGCTTAAGAGGTACTCCTCCTTGATGGGCTGCGGGCAGTCTCTGGGGTAGATGCAGGAGCTTCCCAGGAACAGCAGCTTCTGCACCTGATTTTTGTAAGCCGCGTCAATGACGTTGGTTTCGATCTGCAGATTTTTCATTATGAAATCCGCCGGGTAAGTGTCGTTGGCGTGGATTCCACCTACCTTAGCCGCAGCCAAGATAACGTAATCCGGCTTTTCCTCGGTGAAGAAGGCCTCTACATCGGCTTGGCGGGTCAGATCCAGCTCAGCGTGGGTGCGAGTTACGATATTTTTAAATCCGGCTTTCTGAAGGCAGCGTACCAGACCACTGCCCACCAGGCCGCGGTGGCCTGCTACGTAGATTTTTTTGTTGCGGTCGAGGGGCTCGACTGCCTGAGTTTCTTTTATTTCTGTCATGATATTCCCTGCTTTCTTCTTACACTTTTACGAATCTTAGAAAATATATTTCTTTGTACTTATCTGTTTTATCATCATACAATTACTGTCATTCAAATTATCTTTTACTGTTCCTGTCTTTATCTTTTCTGTTTATTTTACATTCCTGATATGGGCCGCTTTCTGACAGTTGCTTTTCCTTCTATTTCAACACGCCCGCCGTCGCCGACCTCTTCACCAGCTCCATATCATGCTCAGTCATGATTTTCACCAGCTCGTCAAAGGAGGTCTTCCGCGGATTCCAGCCCAGAGTCTCACGCGCCTTGGTTGGGTCACCCAGCAGCAGATCTACCTCCGCCGGACGGAAGAACTCGGGAGATACCTCCACCAGCACCCGGCCTGTTGCCACGTCGATGCCCTTCTCGTCCACGCCCTCGCCTTCCCAGCGAAGCTGTACGCCCGCATGGGCAAAGGCCGCCTCCGTGAACTCACGGACGGTTCTTGTCTCTCCGGTGGCAATGACGAAGTCCTCCGGCGTATCGTGCTGCAGAATCATCCACATGCACTCCACATAATCCTTTGCATAGCCCCAGTCACGCTTGGCGTTCAGATTGCCCAGGTACAGCTTCTCCTGACGACCCGCCAGAATGTTGGCCACGGCCAGGGTAATCTTTCTGGTTACGAAGGTCTCTCCCCGACGCTCGGATTCATGGTTGAAGAGAATACCATTTACCGCGAACATGCCGTAGGCCTCCCGGTAATGCTTCGTGATCCAGTAGCCATACATCTTTGCCACCGCGTAAGGGGAACGGGGGTGGAACGGGGTGGTCTCTTTCTGGGGAATCTCCTCCACCTTACCAAACAGCTCGGAAGTAGACGCCTGGTAAATGCGGGTGGTCTTCGCAAGACCCGCGATACGAACTGCCTCCAACACCCGCAGCACACCGATGCCGTCCGCGTTGGCTGTGTATTCCGGCTCCTCGAAAGAAACTGCCACATGGGACTGGGCCGCCAGGTTATAGATTTCGTCCGGCTTGATTTCCAGCATCAGGCGCACCAGATTCATGGAGTCTGTCATGTCGCCGTAGATCAGATGCAGGCCGTCGCCTTTCGTTTCCCGCTCCTTTAACAGATGCTCGATGCGCTCGGCTGTGTTGGTGGAGCCACGACGGAATAAGCCGTATACCTTATAGCCCTTTTCCAGCAGAAGCTCCGCCAGATAGGAGCCGTCCTGTCCTGTAATTCCTGTGATTAACGCTGTCTTTTTCATTTTCGTTCTCCTCATTTTTCTGCGCCTTCCGCTGCAAAGCCTCCGGCTGTACTGATCGTTACAAAATATGGCTCAGTTCTATCTCATCCCAATGGAATGTGATTCGATTGATATCCTCATTTCCACTGCTGGTTCCCACATGAATCTCAATGTACTCGAAATCATGGAAGGCTTTGACCGCGTGCCGCTGATTCTTGCGGATACAGACGGCCTTTCCCTGGCTTAAGGGAATCTTCGTGCCCTCCAGAATTAATTCTCCGGTACCCCGAAGAACCGTCCAGATCTCATCCCGGTGCTCATGGTAGTGATAACTGGATGTCATTCCATCGTAAATGCAGATTTTCCGGGTTAAAGTTGTCTGGCCCTGGCTCTCGGTATCATCCAGGGTCTCCAGGGTGCCCCAGCGGCGCTCCTCAAACATGGGCTTCGTATCAAAGGCTGACGCAACGGCCTTCACATTGGCGGTCTGGCTTTTATCCGCTACCAGAATGCCGTCCTGGGCGGCCACCACCACCAGATCCCGGGTTCCCATGACCGCCACAGGCATTTTCAGTTCGTTGATGACCTGAGTATTCTCGCAGGTGTCGTCCAGCACTACATTTCCGATGGTGTCGGTGCTCATCTGATCTGCCAGGGCGTCCCAGGTTCCCAGATCTTTCCAGTACCCGTCGAATTCTACAGCGGCCAGGTGATCCGCTTTTTCCAGCACCTCGTAATCGAAGCTGATTTTCGGCAGGCTTTCATAGGCGGCGCAGAGGGCATCGTAATCCTCCGGTACGCCGTAAGTCCCTGTGCGCTTCAAGATATCCCCGATTTTCACGCAGAATACGCCGCAGTTCCACAATGCGCCCTCTTTCAGCAGGGCCTCAGCCTTTTCCTCGTCCGGCTTCTCCGCAAAGCCCCGGACTTCGAACCAGCCGTCCTTCCGCGCTCCCGGCAGGATATAGCCGTATTTGGTGGCCGGATAGCTGGGCGCTGCGCCCATCAGTCCTACCTCCGCGCCGGATTCCCGCATGATCGTCTCCAGCTTCTTTACCGTCTCAAAGTAGCTGCCCTCGGTGTAGGGATCCACCGGCATAATCGCCGCATAATCCTCCCGGCTGGCTCCGTGCTTCAGAAGCCAGGAGCAGGACAGCAGCACAGCGGCAAAGGTATCCCGGCGACTCGGCTCCACTGCGATCCGTGCCTCCTTCACCTGACTTTTGATGAGCTCCACCTGCTCCCGTCCTGCCGTGATGACAGCCTGTCCGGCGATTCCGGCTTCGTCCAGCTGCTCCCAGACTCTCTGGAGCATAGAGCAATGTTCCATGGAATTATTCTCTTTATTGACCACCTTCAGGTACTGCTTGGGCCGCGCGTCGTTGGACAGGGGCCAGAGCCGTTTTCCGGAGCCTCCGGACAGTAATACGTAGTACATACAGCTTCTCCTTTGCCAGATTACACTCTCACGCTTTCTTGCATTCCTGCTTCAAAAGCATCTAAATATGTATTATTTTGTCTACATCTCTTCTTATCTTTTTCTTGCTTTTGCTAGTATATACCTGTATATTATACTTAACAAGTGAGGATATTGCCGTAAATAGGTATTTTATTGCTGTTTGCTGTTCCCCGTTCAGGAGGTCATTTCCCATGAAAAACTATTTTGATAAATTCCCGGATTCCTACCTGGAAAGCTCCCGGCGGCGGATTCAGACGCCCAGCGCCTTTGCCCGCTCGGCCTTTTTCTATGTGCAGGAAACCGGTTACCTGAAGCTTCGCGAAAGCCACGTGGCCAGCCGTAAGAATCTGGAATCCTATCTGGTGGTGCTGGTGCTCTCCGGCAGCGGCGTGCTCATGTATGACGGTACGATTTATGAGCTGCATAAGGGCTCCTGTTTTTTCATCGACTGCATGGTGCCCTATTATCACCAGAGCAGTGAAACCGATCCCTGGGAGCTCATCTGGGTGCATTTTAACGGCTCCTCCTCCCGGGAATATTATCAGTATTTCGCGGCCAACAGCGCGCCGGCTTTCATGCCGGCTGATTTTCCCACGCTGCGGCAGAAGCTGGGTGGACTTCTGGAGTTGAATGAAAATTCCGATTTTCAGACGGAGATCAATTCAGCCCGTCTGATTGTAGATATTCTGTCCATTTTATTGCAGGACATTACAGAATCCAGGGAAGAAAAATACCCGGGCCGCCTGAAGATGACCGAGGTAAAAAAATATCTGGATGAGCATTATACGGAAAAGTTCTCCCTGGACGAGCTTTCGGAGCGGTTCTTTATCAGTAAATATCATCTGTCCCGGGAATTTCACCAGTACTATGGAACCACGCTGAACCAGTATGTAATCTCCCGGCGGCTGACCCGGGCAAAAAAACTCCTACGCTTCTCTGTCCTGACTCTGGATGAGATTGCCCGCAGCTGCGGTTTCTATGACGCAAGCTATCTGAACCGCCAATTTAAAAACTCCGAGGGAATTACCGCCTCGGAGTTTCGAAAAAAATGGAAAAATTAATATTTCCTGTATGATTCTATTTATAAGTCAGCATCTGGGTTACGGAGTCATCCGCATTTTCCGCGTTAATCCAGTAGTAACCCGGCTCGATTACGGAAGCATTGTCCAGACTCGCAATGGAGCGGAGCGCGGATACGGCACAGGCATAGCCCATGCCAAAGGCGTCCTGACCCATAACTCCTGTCAATGTGCCGTCCTTCACAGCCTGCACCAGCTTGGCAGAGGTATCAAAGCCTGCGACCAGTACGGTCTGTCCTTCCAGCGCAAACTTAGATACCACGGTGGCAAGCACACGGGTCACATTATCATTGGTTCCAAAGTATGCCTTCAGATCCGGGTGTTCTGCCATGACAGCTGCCACGATCTCCTCGGCGCTGCGTTCATCCTCGTTTACATAAGTCGTATCTATAATCTGTACATCCGGGTGATTCTGCTCGATTTCCTCCCGGAAGCCCTTCTCACGCTCAATACCGGTCTCGGTCTCGGAGCTGTGTACCAGAAGCGCTACCTCACCGGAATCTCCGATAGCTTCACAGAGTCTGTCTGCCGCTTCAGCAGCCGCCTTGTAATTATCGGTCTTGGTTTCCGTCTCAATCAGGGAATTCTGGATGCTGGAATCCACCGCAAACACCGGTACGCCGTTGGCCTCCGCCAGCTCCAGCTGGGTTTTGCCGGAATTCACGTCAACATAGCCCACAATCAGGGCGTCCGGGTTTTTGTCCAGCATCTGATCAATGATGTCGATCTGCTCGGATACATTCTCCTTGGAAGGAGCATCGTAGGTCAGCTTTACTTTGGCGTTTCCTGTGTAACCCAGCGCTTCATTGATATCTGTCACCGCCTGCTCCGCGCCTGCTTTTACACGCTTCCAGAAGCCGCTTGCGGAATCCTTTCCAATCATAGAAATAGCAGTGCCTTCCGGCACCTCGATCCCTTCCACCGACAGATAATCAATGCCTTCCGCTTCGATCGCGAACAGCTCCCGGAAGTTTTCCGGCATAACCTGCTCGTCGCCTTCGTTCTCTGTCTCCGCAGCGGTCTCCGTCTTTTCCTCCGGCTTCGCTGTCTCTTCTTTCGTTTCCTCGGTCTGCGCCGGAGCCTCCGGCTTTACCTCATCTGTTTTCTTCTCGCCACTCACCGCGCATCCGGTCAGCAGCCCTGCCACACACAACATTGCTACAAACTTTTTCATTTTCCATTCTCCTGTTCTTTCCGAAGACGTCTCCGTCTCTTTCTCCATAGGATAAATCCCCCCATGCTCGCTATGACTGCTACTGCCGCCACGATCCACTGCCAGATTTCCTGTCCCATCCAGACATGATAATCTTCACTTACAATTTCCACGACTCTGGCGTGTTCCACACTTTTTCCGGCGATGTCATACATCTGTCCGATCAGTGCCGCTGTGGTTCCGCTCCACGTACCGTAAGCCGCATCCACATCCGCCTGCGTAGCCTTTCCCTTCATGGCCTGTCTGACCACTGCCCGGTAATCCGATGAATTGGTGTGCCAGCTCTGATTCAATGTCTCCATCTGCTTGGCAGCTTCCTGGCCGGGATTCCAGTCCAGGTTCGTCAGATTGACGCCCTGCGCCAGTTCGGAACCTTTGTACTGTCCCACCAGAATCCGATTCATATAAACCCGGTAGGTCACATCCGGATGAAGACCGGCTACCTGAAGGTTTTCCCAGCTTATCTCATCAACAATTTCAAAATACTGACTCGCCTCGTTAAATTCATAGGTCACTGCCATCGGAAGACTGTGTGGCTGATAGCGGAAGGACACATAGCGCTCTCCTTTTCGCTTCAGCTTCGTCACAGTGGCATTTCGGGTCACTGCCGTCTCATCCTCACCCACTTCCACGGACGCCACCTCCTTATCCGCTCCCTGCTGGTACAGGAAGAAAAAGCCGGCGATCGTATTTCCCATGGCATTGGGATGTACATTGTCCGTGACTGTCAGCGTGTCATCCGGGATGCGCCCCTGCACGATCTTCGTAACCCAGAGCATCGGCGTATGCAAATCAATATAGTGAGTTCCCAACTCGTCCGCCAGAATCTGCAGTTCTCCGGTGTATTCACTCAGCAAATCATCGGTGTCATCCTTCTGCTTACCATTTTCATCATAATTGGAGCTTCGGGTCTGGTCGTAAGGCGTAGGCGCCACCAGAATAATCTGATCGTTGGTAATTCCCCGGTCATTCAGCAGCTCAATCAGCTGGTTAATACTCTGAATATACCGCTTGGCCGACCAGTTATGCAAGGCCTCGTTCATACCGAACATAATGACTGCCTTATTGAGCCCGTCAATGGCCTTATCTGTCACCACCGCGCTGTCACTGTACAGACGGACCGCATCTGCCGCCATATAGGAAGCTGTTCCCAGATTCCGGAATTCCAGCTTCCAGTCCGGATGCCGTGTAATATAATAATTGTAAATAAATTCCTGATAACTGATGCCTGTATATTCCACCTGGGTAATGCTGTCGCCGATAAAGCCGACTACATCGCCATCTTCAAACATACACGCATCTTTCTCCGGCATTACCTGCGCCAGCTCTTTCTCCAGCTCCGGATCGCCTTCTGAAGCCAACGCTTCGCTGCCCGGAAGCAGAACGGCCGCGCAAAGTATTGCGGACAGACATTTTTTCCATTTTTTCATAATGTCCCCATTTCTTCTTATAACACGCAGTAAAGTATAACTTAAAAAGGGATATGCCGCAAGGCATATCCCTGAAAATACCGAAAATATTAAGATTTTTTCACACTTTTAACACACTTTAGTTGATGACTACGCCCTTCTGAAGCATCACATTCGCGTAAACCGCGCTCTCGCCTGTGGCAATGATCGCATAGGCTTTCTTTGCCTCTTCATAGAACTGAAAGCGCTCAATATTGCCGACGCAGGCAGCGCCGCGCTTATCATGCTTCGCAACGATCTCTTTGTAGGTGTCCCAGATCGGAGTTTCTACGGGATCGCCCGGCATTACCTCCATCAGGTTCATAGGCTTCTCCACATAGGTATCCAGCGGCATTACCTGCAGGATAGCGTCCAGAAGCTCCGGTACGCCATGGCCGTCGCAGCGGATGACGATAGCGTCTTTTCCCATGGATTCTGCCGGGAAATTGCCGTCGCCGATAACGATGCGGTCACTGTGCCCCATCTCACAAAGTACTTTTAAGAGCTCAGGGGATAAGATACTCGGAATTCCTTTTAACATAATAGTTCTCCTTTTCTTTGTTATTCCAGAAAGGGCACACCAGACGGTGTGCCCCTCATTATTTTATTTAGTTTTCAGATATACTGTCTGACCGAAATTACTCGTACAGGTTCTGTGCAATCTCTGCGTCTCCGCAGTTCTCTGCTGTATACCACTGGCATCCTGTATCTGTATCCTTAACAGCTGCGGTATTTCCGGAAGCTGCATCGTACAGAAGCTGAACCAGAGTCTCACCCATAGCTACCGGAGCCTGAGTAATGGAACCAAGCAGAACGCCATCCTTAACTGCCTGAATCTGAGCTGCGCCAGAGTCAAAGCCTGCTGCAACGATCTTGCCCTCGCCAACGCCGCACTTGTTCAGGTTCTCATTTGCGGTGATGATAGCGTTTGCGGAATGCTCGTTGGAGCCGTAGATTGCGATAGTATCCTTCTCGTTCATCAGAGCGGTTGCATCTGCTGCAGACAGCTCAGAGGTAACGCTTGCCGGTACACGAACGTCGATAACAACGTCAGCGCCATCGGTCTTCTCAGCCTTGGAATCTGCGATGTACTTGTCGTTTCCAACTACGTTGGAAGTCTTGCCATCAGCCTTAGCCAGCTCAGCGAACTTGTCGATGAAGCCAAGACCTCTGTTGATAACGGACTCGGAAGTAGCATCCTGAGCTACAACACCAACACGAACCGGAGCGGTTGCGTTAGCTACCTGATCCTTAACTGCCTCGTAAACCTTCTCTGCTGCCAGAGCGCCTGCTGCGTAGTTGTCAGTAGAGCAGTTTGCAAGTACGGATCCTTCCGGAGCACCCGGAACACCAGAGTCAAATCCGATTACCGGAATGTTGCTGTCCATAGCCTTCTGAAGCAGATCCTTAACGGACTCTGTATCCAGAGCTGCCAGACCAACTGCTGTCGGGTTAGCGTTCAGAGCACTCTCGAGCTGCTGAACCTGCTGAGAAATGTTGGACTCACTGTCCGGACCTACAAAGTTAACAGTAACTCCGAGCTCTGCAGCCTTCTGCTCAACACCCTTCTTAACTGCCTGCCAGTACTGATGCTGCAGACCCTTGGAAACGATCTCGAAAGACATTTCACTTGCGTCAGCTGCCGGAGCTGCTGCATCGTCTGTGGTCTCCTCAGTTTCTGCGTCAGGCGTTGTGGTTGTGGTGGTATCCTTGGAGCCGCCGCATGCGGTCAGTCCAACTACCATCGTTGCTGCAAGAACTGCTGCCAATACCTTCTTTTTCATGTAAAAATCCTCCTTTTATTAAGTTCTCCTTATTGGATTCTTTTTTATATGAACTGCTCGCCGCAGTACACATCGTTATATAATTTTGAATTTCCCTTACTTATCCAGCTTCTTATTCTTCAGTACGTCGATGTAAACAGCTACAATCAGTACCAGTCCGATGATAATCTGCTGATAGTTTGCCTGAAGTCCGATAAGCGGGAGTCCTGTCTGGAGTACGGACATAATGAATACTCCCAGGATAGTACCGGAGATACTTCCGGATCCGCCGCTCATGGAGGTTCCTCCGATGATAGCTCCGCCGATAGCGTTCAGCTCTACACCACCGCCGCCGCCGGGCGCCATGGACTGAAATGCGGAGCTGTAAGCCAGCGCTGCAAGTCCTGTGAAGATGCCGGAGAATATATACGCCATGGTCTGATATTTTGCTACGTTGATACCGGACAGGCGGGTTGCCTCTTTGTTACTTCCGATTGCGATGATGTAACGTCCTGTACGTGTCTTATTGAGCACGATGCTCATAACCACTGCCAGAATCATGACCCACAGGAAGCCCAGAGGAAGCTTGGTCTCGCCTACTGTCAGCTTGAACAGGCTTCTGGTCCAGCCGTTGGGTGCGGTAGCGCCCGGCCAGGTTACACTGGCTCCGCCGGTAGCGATAGCGCCCAGACCTCTGGCAATCATCATGGTACAGAGGGTTGCCAGGAACGGAGCGTGTCCGCCCTTGGAAACAATCAGTCCGTTGATAATTCCCATTACCAGACCGCAAATCAGGGTTGCCAGAATACCTACGATAACCGGCATTCCCTGACGTGTAATCAGGTATCCGCCAATCAGTGCGTAGCAGAACATACCGGTTCCGATGGAAAGGTCAACACCGCCTGTAATCAGGCAGAAGGTTACGCCGATTCCAAGGAATGCCAGGTAGTATGTATAATCCATGATACTTAACAGTGTAGAATACTGCCGGAATGAGGGGCTTACCGCGCTGAAAAACGCTATCAGGGCAATCAGCACAATCACGACGACAATTTTCTGTACACCAATCGCTCTCACAAGCGGATTGTTTGTAAAAGCATTTCCGTTTTTCTTGTCTGTCATTGTCTTATTCCCTCCTAATTTCTAAGCGTTGCCGCGTGCATGATCCGCTCCTGTGTGGCTTCTTCGATTCCCAGCTCGCCGGTCTTTCTTCCCTCACACATGACTACGATACGGTCACTCATTCGCAGAATCTCTGTCATCTCTGAAGAAATCATGATAATGGATTTTCCTTCCGCTACCAGCTCGTTCATCAGATGATAAATCTCGCTCTTCGCGCCTACGTCGATACCTCTGGTAGGCTCGTCGAAAATCAGGATGTCACAGTTTCTTACCAGCCACTTGGCGATAACCACCTTCTGCTGGTTTCCTCCGGACAGGTTGACTACCAGCTGATCCACGCTGGGAGTCTTGGTCTTCAGGGCCTCTACATATTCCTGAGCTACATCCTTCTCCTTCTTCTTATCAATGAAGATACCCTTCATGAAGTTCTCCATGGTAGCCATGGTGGAGTTCTCAGCCACTGTCTTGTCTACTACAATACCGAAACGCTTACGGTCCTCGGAAAGGTATCCGATACCACATTTAACAGCATCCTGCGGAGTCTTGATGTCTACCTTCTGTCCATTGACATAGATATCGCCGCTGTCCTTCGGGTCTGCTCCGAACAGCGCTCTGGCTGTCTCGGTACGGCCCGCGCCCATCAGTCCGGAGAAGCCGAGGATTTCGCCCTTATGAAGCTCAAAGCTTACATCCTTTACCATTCTTCCCGCATTCAGGTGCTCTACCTTCAGAACTACCGGCGCGTCCGGCGCAACCTGGCTTTCTGTCTTCGGGTCCTCATAGATAACACGGCCAACCATCATGTTGATGATGTCGTCCTTGGTGGAATCCTTGGTAATCAGAGTTCCTACATATCCGCCGTCACGCATGACGGTTACACGGTCTGTGATAACCTTAATCTCATCCATACGGTGTGAGATATATACGATACCCATCTGCTTGTCGCGCAGGTCGCGGATAATCTTGAACAGCTCCTCGATCTCTGCCTCGGTCAGCGCTGCTGACGGCTCGTCGAAGATAATAACCTTTGCGTCATGGGAGATAGCCTTGGCGATCTCGCACATCTGCTGCTTTCCGACTGTCAGGCGGCTCATGGTCTCCTTCGGGTCGATATTGATACCAAGCTGATCGAACAGCTTCTTTGCTTCTTCATTCATCTTCTTATCGTCGATGAGCTTTCCATTCATGTACTCACGGCCGATAAAAATGTTCTGAGCTACGGTCAGATGACCCATCATGTTCAGCTCCTGATGCACGATAACGATACCTGCATCCTGGGCCTCTCTCGGATTGGTGAATTCTACTTCCTTACCCTCGTAGGTAATGGTTCCCGCATCCTTATGGTAAATACCTGTCAGAACCTTCATCAGAGTTGACTTGCCGGCTCCGTTCTCACCCATCAGGGCGTGAACCTCTCCCTTGCGGATCTCCAGATCTACGTGATCCAGCGCATGTACGCCGGGGAACGACTTGTCAATTCCCTTCATGGTTAAAATTACGTCACCCATTTTTCGCTTCCCCCTTCCGATTAATTCCGTCTGCGCCGGCTTCTAAGGTCAGCGTAAACAACCACCAGTACGATGATACCAGTAATGATATACTGATAATTGATCTGGAATCCCATAGCCAGGATTCCTTCCTGCAGAAGGGCTATAATCAGAACTCCTACCAGGGTTCCGGCGATGGATGCCACTCCACCGGTCATGGAGGTACCGCCCATTACGCAGCCCGCGATTGCCTCGTTGTTGAAGGTATCGCCCAGACCCGGCTGAACGGTGGTGTATGCTCCCACATAGAAGATAGCTGCAAGTCCTGCCAGCAGGCCACAGATGATGTAGGCAAGCATTTCCCATTTCTTTGTATTTACACCGGACAGACGAACCGCCTCGCGGTTGCTTCCGATACAGAGAATGTATCTTCCGGCTTTTGTCTTATTTAAAATAATGGAGCAGATAATCGCGCCGATAATCAGGTAGATAAGACCGGTCGGAATATCCATACCGTTTACCTTCATCTTTACCAGATTACGGAACCAGCCGTTGGCGTCTGCTGACTGGGGCCAGCTGACAGACTGTGTCTTGGTAAATACGGAGCCGACGCCCTTGGCAATCATCATGCTCGCCATGGAGGTGATGAAGGAAGGCAGTCCTGCGTAAGCTACCAGGAAACCATTGATGATACCGAAGATGGTTCCTACCAGAATGCTTACCAGCAGACATACCGGAAGCGGTACACCCTTCAGGGTCAGCATATATCCTGAAATCAGTGCTGAACAGAACATAACCGGTCCGATTGAGAAATCGATTCCTCCGGTCGCAATTACAAATGTTACACCCAGTGCAAGAAATCCTAAAAAGTAAGCGTAGTTCAGAGCACTTACGATTCGAGAATAACTTACGAAGCTTGCATTTGTCTTAATCAGCGGCGTCGCAATGGCAAACAGTATGTACAGCACCACCATAACACACAGCAGAACCAATGTGTTAAAGCCAATCTTTTTGACGAACGCATTTTCTTTTATCTTCTCCACTTTCCTTCCTCCTAACTTCTGACTGCCCCTCCTGCCTCACCCCATAAAGAGACAAAAGGAACGGAACAACCGTCTTTTAAGTCTTGTCCGCTCTGTCAATCTATGACTATTATATGTCCAAAATATGAATAAAGTAATAGAAAATCTTTTTGGAAAGGTTGAAAATCTTCTTTAAATCAACTAAAATGCGGTAAAAACAGCACCTTTTTCAACATAAATAAAGATTTCGCAGGCTGCTGTCCGAAACAGCCGCCCGCGAAATCCTTATTTTGCGATCGGAAAGAGAAGCTTCTGATTCTCCTCCGTGTACATATTCTCTTTTGTAATCAACTCCGAACCGGAGTCTGTGCTTTTCGCGATCTTTCGTCCCCGTACCGCGTTCACCGCTGTCTCCACGCCCAGGTATCCCATATTGAAGGGCTTCTGGATCACCAGGGCTTCATAAATACCCGCCTCCAGATACTGGATCTGTTCCATGGAACTGTCGATACTGCCCATCCGGATCTGGTCGGTCTTCCCGAGAGCCTTCACAGCCCGGGCCGCTCCCACGGCAGAATACTCATTGAGACCCACGATCATATCCATGTCCGGATATTTTTTCAGAAGCTCCTTCGTCTGCTCATAGGCTTTGTCTGCGTCGGAATCGCAGAATACAATCTCCGCCACCTGTGAGCCGGCGTCACCCAGACCTGCGCGAAAGCCTGCCTCCCGTCCCACTGCCGTGGAGCTGCCCTTCACATGCCCCACGATTCCAATGACACTGTCCTCCTTCACAAACCGCTTCATATAGCTGCCCAGCTTATAACCGGCCTCATAATTATCGGTGGCCACCACTGCGCTGCCCATGGGCTCATCCATGGTGGAGTCTGCCAACACCAGCCGGATTCCTGCTTTTTCGATCTGCTCCGCATATGCTGCGGTCTGATCTGTACTGCTGGGGCAGAGCACGATAGCGTCCGGCTTCGACGCAATGGCGTCCAGAATCATCTGGTTCTGCGTATCCACCTCACGCTCATTTTTCGGACCCATGACAGTCAGATTCACATTATATTCTTCTGCTGCGGTCTCCCCGCCCTGATACACGGAGGTCCAGAAATCCGTATCATCCAGAGCCTTCTGTATCAGCACGATATCCAACGGGCGCGCCGTGTCCCAGGCCTTTTTCCAGTACCAGAGGCCGCCGGCCAGCACAATCAGGGCCGTGCCGGCAGCCAGAAGCATCCGTGCCCGTTTTTTACTCATTTTCAACTGCCGTCACGTCCTTTCCGGCCGGAATCACCATGATGGCCCTGGTTCCCTGTCCCGGCTCGCTCTCAAAGCGCAGCCCGTATTCCGAGCCGTAGAACAGCCGGATCCGTTCATTTACATTGGAGACGCCTACGCCGTTGGACTTTGTATCCCGGATGTGTTTTTCGAAAATATGGGCCAGTGCCTCCGCGTCCATGCCGATGCCGTCGTCCTCCACCTCCAGCTGTATGAGGCCGCCGGTTCGGAAACCGCGGATTTCAATGGTGCCTTTTCCTTCTTTATATTTGATACCGTGATAAATGGCATTCTCTACCAGGGGCTGCAAAAGGAGTTTTACAATTTTTTCCTCTTTTATGTCTTCTTCTACCGAAATTGAATATTCCAGTTTATCCTTATACCGCATTTTCTGAATGGTCAGATATGCCTCGGTGCAGTCCAGCTCCTCGCCGATGGTCACCTGCTCCTGTTCGTTGCTGATGGTCCGACGCAGCAGACGCGCCAGGGACGACGTCATGGTTACAACCTCCTTGTTTTTGCCCCACTCGGCCATCCAGATAATGGAATCCAGGGTATTATACAGAAAATGAGGGCTAATCTGGGATTGCAACGCCTTCAGCTCGTACTTGCGCTTGGCCCGCTGCTCCTGCTCGCTCTGCCGCATCAGGTTCTGAATTTCCTCAGTCATAATATTGAAGCTGCGGGTCAGGGAGCCAATCTCATTGCTGTCCCGCACTGCCAGGGCCGCATTACTGAAATTGCCCCGCTCCACTTCCTTCATGGAGCGCTCCAGTCCCTTTATGGGCCTGGTAATTTCGCTGGAAAGCAGGTAGGCCAATGTCAGCGCCACGGTAAAAAGCAGCAGCGCCATGACCACATAAATCAGCCGTGCCGCGTCCGCGTCCGCCATCAGCTCCGCCACGCTGGAAACGCCCACCACGATCCAGCCGGTGGCCTCCGACCGGGAAATGGTGTATAGCTTTCCATCCTCTGTCAGGAAAGAGGAGTCTGTGCTCTCCATGACCTCGGAAATCAATTCATGCTTCATACCACTGTAGATCAGTTGCTGCTGGGGATGATAGACAATACTTCCGTCTTTATCCAGGATATAGATATAACCCTTATTGCCCAGGCTGATGCGTTCGCACAGCTCCCGGATGGAGTTGTAATTCAAATCCACGAAAAATACGCCGCAGACGCCGGGATTCGCCTTGTTGGTGATGCTCCGGCTTAAGGTCACCACCCAGTCGTATTTATCCCGCACCGCGTTCTGCACATGCGAGGATGAGATAGCCGCCTGTCCATTCAGCTCCAGCGCCTCCTGATACCAGGACATGGCGCTCACCTTCGTATAGGGATTCAGCTCCGCGTCCCCGTCATTGATGACCGGATCCCGATCCTGAGGTAGCAACGCGATATTCGTAATATCCCCGCGGGTATCCGACACAGTCTTAAATACGGTGGTAATCCGCTCCCGCAGCTGTCTCGCGCGCTCGTCGCTCAAATTTTCCGTGAAGAGATAATCCCGGACATCATAGTTGCTGGATACGATATAGGAAATATTTTCCATATAGTTGATATAAGAATCAATGTCGTTGTTTACCTGGCCAATCAGCTGCGAGGTATAGGCCTTGGAATTCTTCAGAACCGTATTTTCCGTATACCGCAGAGAAATCACCAGATAGGTCAGCAGGGAAAAGACAATCAGCACACTGAAGACCACTATAATCGAAGTACGGATACTGCGGAACCGCGTCAGCAGATTTTTTTTCATTTCTTCCGTTTCTCCTTCGCGTATTCGGTCGGGGTTTTGCCGGTGGCTTTCTTAAAGGCCACGCTGAAATAATGGGGATCGGAAAATCCCACTTCTTCAGCTACCTCATAGGCGCGTTTGGAGGTATTTTCCAGTAGCTGTTTTGCCTTTTCCATCCTCTTTTTTGTCAGCGCCTCGATAAAGGTCTCTCCGGTATGCGTCTTGAACATGGTGCTGAAATAGCTGGTACTCATGGCCAGATAGGTGCAGACGGAATTCAGGGTCACATCTGAATTCATGTAGTTGCGTTCAATGTATTCCTGCGCTCTGGCTGCCTGCTTTTTCCCGTAGCTGTCCCGCTGCTCATTCAGAAGCCTGGAAAGATGTCCGCAGATAGCAATGATGTCCGTGGACATATCCCGAAGCCGCTCGTAGGTATAAAGCCGGTTCATCAGCTCTTTTTCTTCTTTGTATATCTCATTTTCCTGTTCTTCTTCCAAATCCGCGCTGTTTATCACGCTGAGGAGCAGGTTCTGCATATAGATAATGGAACGGGTCCGATTGGTCCGCCGCTCCCGGAGCTCCTGGGCGAAGCCCCGCACTTCTTTTTCAATAATCTCCGTATTCCCGGCCTTCACACCTGCCAGAACCCGTTCCGCCCAATGGGACACGTCGATGGGCGCGCTCTTACTGGCATCCAGCATTTCCGACCAGAGAATCCGGGAACCGCCAAGAAGCCACCGAAGCTCCAGCGCCGCCTTCGCTTTTTCAAAGGACTGATAGAGCTTCATAATGTCCGATACATCCTCGCCTACGCCTGCCGTTGTATCAATAAACAGCAGCTCTTTGACCGTCTTCTGCACTTCCGTCAGCGTAGTCTCCGCCCGCTCGTCCAGCTCTTTTTTATTATCCCCATAGAAAATGACTACCGTGCTGGCGTCCATATTCTGAAATACTACGCCCAGCTTCCGCTGTTCAATGAGCTCCTGGGTAATATTGTAAATAGAAAACTGTGCCAGTTCCTCCCGCACGCCCGGGTACCGTTCCAGAAACGGCGACAGGTCGTCCCCTGTCACAATGGCTGTATTATAGAAGGAACCCGGCAGAGAAACATCCAGATCCTTCATTTTCTCTTCCAGGTTCTCCCGGCGCTCGTCTCCCCGCAGGAGACTGTTCAAAAAACGCCCGCGCAAAAGAGGCCTGTTGCTCTGATAGGCCCCTTTTAATTTCTTTAATGTGGTTCGTTCGGTCCGCGCTTCATCCAGACGCGCCTTTGCCTTCAAAAGCACTTCTGTCAGCTCCGACGGTGTGATCGGTTTCAGAATATACTCCATCACCTGATAGCGCACCGCCTGCTTGGCGTACTCAAATTCATCGTAGCCGCTGATAATAATCGTCTTTGTGTCCGGGCAGTTCTCGAAGATATACTTCGCCAGCTCTATTCCATCCACATAAGGCATACAAATATCCGTCAGTACCAGATCCGGCTTCTTCTGTCGAATTACTTCCATGGCATCCCGGCCATTTTCACAGCTTGCTACCAGCTCAAATCCCAGCTTCCCCCACGGGATATTTTCACTGATTGCTTCGCGGGTCAGGGCTTCATCGTCTACCAGCAATACCTTGTACATGTTGCTCCCCCAATGTTATTCTTTTTATCCGATAAACTGATTTACCAGACTCATAATCTTATCAAAAAAGCGGGTAATAAAATTGCCGACCTGCTTGGTATCGATCTTGTCCAGATCCAGGCCCATGCCCTTCAGCTTGTTGTAAATCTCTGTGGCCTGCTTCGACAGGGCGTCCACGTCGATATCCAGCTTGCTGATCTTGTTCATCAGGCCAATCAGCTGCTGAACCTGATCATCGGTCAGCTTGATGTTAAATTTGTCCATGGCGTCACGGATGATTTTCTCAATGTCTGCGTCGTCTTTTACATTATTTTCCAGAATTTGCTGCTTGATATAGGCCACCATGTCGGAGGCGGTCTCGGAATCGCCCAGCTGATCACCCAGATCGCCGGTCACTACCAGCTCGTTGACGGCGGTCTCCAGAGCCTGCTCATCTACCTTGGTGCCGGTCATATCCGCGTAACCCTTAACCGCACCGATCAGAGCGGAGGTTCCGGAGATGTTGGACGGAGCCGCCACGAATACGTTGGCGTCCTGAAGGCCTGCGGTCAGCAGTGCGTTGGTATACATGTCGATGGTGCAGTAGCTGATGTTATAAGTGGTAACATTCAGGCCGGCGCCCTCCTCAGCCGGACGGATCAGCACGGATGATAAGGCGTGGGTGCCGATAACGCTGGATGAAAGGTAAGCGTCCAGATACTGATGCTCCTCCGTATTGGTGATGCTGATCACGTCATAGTCGCTCAGGTCGCTCTCGCTGATACCCAGAAGCCCCAGCACGGTCGCCCGCTGATCGGCGCTTAAGTCCGCGCCCAGAGCCAGAATCGGCTTGTCGCCTTCTGCCGCCTGGGCTGTCACACCCATACCAAGTACCAGCGTAAGTGCCAGTACCAATGCCGTAAGTTTCTTTATGCTTTTCATGATTTTTTACCTCCTGCTTTCCGCCGCGGATCGCTCATCCGCACGTACAGCCATGCGTAGAGATCCTTGTAGACCGTAGCCCGGTCCGTCTCATTCAGGATCTCATGTCTGTC
>USDU01000023.1 GCA_900553635.1 uncultured Lachnospiraceae bacterium
GGTGGCGATTCTGGGGACGATTATTCCGCCGTTCCTGATTATCTCGGTTATCTCGATCTTCTATGCGGCGTTCCGCGATAATTTTGTCATCAGCCGACTGCTCCTGGGGATGCAGGCGGGCGTAGGCGCAGTCATCGCTTCCGTGGTCTATGATATGGGCTCTGGCATCGTACACAGTAAAAATATTGTGTCCATCCTGATTATGCTGGCAGCTTTTATCGCGTCCTGTGTGTACGGCATCAATGTCATCTATATTATTTTGGCCTGCGCGACGCTGGGGACGGTACGGACGCTGGTGAAAAATCGAAACAGCCGAACTGATACCTCGCATACTCCTCATGACAAGCAGTCCTGACTTTTGGAAAATGATTTATAAATAGAAAGAGGTTATTGGAATGATTTTACTGGAATTATTTTTAAGCTTTCTGCAAATCGGAGCCTTCAGCTTCGGCGGCGGGTATGCGGCCATGCCGCTGATTCAGGCTCAGGTGGTCATCAAATACGGCTGGCTTACCATGGAAGAATTCACGAACCTGATCACCATCGCGGAAATGACGCCCGGCCCCATCGCAGTCAATTCAGCTACCTTCGTGGGTACGAAAATCGCCGGGGTGCCGGGAGCGCTGGTAGCCACCATGGGCTGTATCCTGCCCTCCTGTATCATCGTGACGCTGATTGCTTCACTCTATCTGAAATACCGGAATCTGTCCCTGATGCAGGGAATCCTGAGGTCGCTCCGGCCTGCGGTAGTGGCCATGATTGCATCGGCTGGGATCTCGATTCTGATTACGGCATTCTGGGGTAGCAGCGCCGCCATCGCGCTGGCGGATACCAACTGGGATTTGGTGGTGATCTTCATTCTCTGCATCGTGTTATTGCAGAAATGTAAGATGAATCCGATTCTGGTAATGGTGCTTGCGGGCGTAATGAAGGTGGTTGTAGATGTGGTAGTAGGGTTTCTGTAGAAAAGACACGGGAAATTTCCCGTGTCTTTTCTATTTCTCTTCGATCAGCATTGCCCGCAATATATTCGTATTCTGATACTCCCGCTTCCCCGCACCCATGCCGACTTTTTTCACGCAGTAAGCAGCCGGGATCTGTCCCTCGGATAATGCCGCAATCGCGGCGCCGGTCGGGGTAACCATTTCGCCCTCCTGCTCGATCTGGTGGAAGGTCAGGTGATGGGCCGCCGCAATCTCCAACACCGCCGGAACCGGCACTGGCAGTACGCCGTGCTGACAGCGGATGTGGCCGCAGCCCTCGGTCAATTCGGAAACGACCACTTTATCCACATTTAACTCGTCCAGGCAGGCTGCCGTACCCACAATATCCACAATGGAATCCACAGCACCCACCTCGTGGAAATGTACCTCGTCCACCGGATGACCATGGACCTTTGCCTCAGCCTCGGCTACGGTACGGAACATCTGCAAGGACAGAGCCTTGACACGGGGCTTCAGGTCAGATTCCAGGAGCATCTTTTCGATGTCGGCCCAGCTGCGATGGACATGGGGATGCATGTGGTCGTGAGTGTGAACCTCGTCATGCACGTGTTCATGGGAATGTACGTGTGCTTCGACATCACCATGCTCATGGGAGTTCTCATACGTATGCGCCGGAACCTCATGTTCCAGGAGCACATCAAAATCGCTGACCAGCAGTCCGCTCTTCATCACTTTTTTAATCTGTATATCATAGCCGTCCACCGGCAGCTTTGCAAGCTCCGCCCGCAGGTTCTCCTCGGTCGCGCCCAGATCCAGCAGGGCTGCCACGGTCATATCGCCGCTGATGCCGGAGCGGCACTCCAGATATAAGGTATTGCCATTACTCATCTTTTTCTTCCTCCACTACCTCTTCACTGAGATGTCTGCCACCGCAGGCCAGCCGGTTGATCTGGGTCGCCACATAAGCCGCTCCGTAACCATTGTCGATATTTACCGTGGTAATGCCGTTGGCACAGGAATTCAGCATGGTCAAAAGGGCCGACAGGCCGCCGAAGTTCGCGCCATATCCCACGGAAGTCGGCACTGCGATGACCGGCACATCCACCAGACCCGCCACCACTCCGGCCAGCGCGCCCTCCATACCGGCTACCGCAATGACGCAGCTGGCGCCCTGGAAGGCCTTCATATTCGAAAGCAGGCGGTGGATTCCGGCCACGCCCACATCATAAAGCCGCGTCACATTGGTGCCGAAAAATTCCGCCACCTGGGCCGCTTCCTCCGCCACCGGCACATCCGCCGTACCGCCGGTACAGACCACGATGCGGCCTATCCGCTTCCTGTCCCGCTTCTCCACCTTCAACACCCGGGATACCTCGTCCCAGACTGCCTCCGGAATTGCCTCTTTCACCGCCTCATACTGCTCCCGGCTGGCCCGGGTGCCCAGCACGTCGATGCCCTCCGCCGTCAGCGTCTGATAAATCTTTACCAGATGGGGCGTCGCCTTTCCCTGGCAATACACCACTTCCTCGAAGCCCTGCCGCACCTTCCGGTGATGATCCAGCTTGGCGAAGCCCAGATCCTCGTAGGGGAGGTTCTTCAACTCGGCTTCGGCCTGTTCTATCGATATTTCATTATTTTTTATCTGAGTTAAAAGTTTTGTCACATCCATGGGTGCATCCCCCTGTTCGTCTTTTTAATCAGTCAGATCTATAGCTATTATAATTACTAAAAGCGATATTAACAAGCATGAATCTCACAAAAAAATCTGTACGCCTCCTTACATGCCATTTCTAATTCACATGCTGAATGCTTTTCCTTCTGCATACTTTTTAACCAGTCCAATGCCTGCAAATAATACGTATCTTCTTCTGTATTATTTTCTTTTCGTATCACATAACCTTTTTTATCCAGAATACCCGCTTCACTTTTCTCCCATATTTGAAGCTCATCCGGCCTTTCCTGCGTATAATAACCCACCGCTCCGGACCCGACTATCTGTATTTCTTCATATGCAATACCTACTCTGCTACAATCCATGAGACACCGGCATCCGTCTTTCATTCGAACGATAAAAACAGCCGCATCATCTGTCGTAACTGCCCTTTGGACTCCCCCGTCGTCCACTCTTGTCTTTATAAAAGTGTCCGTCTCCGCTGTAATGTTCTCTATCTCTTCCGGCTGATAGCAACCCAGCGTCAGGAAATTATCCAGAATATGAGAACCAAAATCAATTCCTGCTCCCATTCCGCTTTTACTGCGATCCATTCTCCATTCAAAAGGCAGGCTTTCCTGGGCAAGGCGGTTTCCTCCCTTTCTCTGATAAAAGGTCCAAATTTTCCCAAACACGCCTTTTTTCATCAACTCATATAGCGTTCGATTTTCCCAACTGTATCGATAATTAAATCCCACAATATTTCCTGCTCTGTTGCTTTGTGCCAGCTCTATCAGCCTTTTCAATTCCTCCGCTGAGCCGACCATAGGTTTTTCACACAGTACTTTTTTGCCCTGCTGAATCGCTTTTATCGTATACTCTGCATGTGTCGCATTCGGAGAACAGATACAGACCGCATCTGTCCTATCCAAAAGCTCCTGATAATCGCTACATACCTGCGCCTCTAACCCATGTCTTTCTACAAAGGCTTTTCCCTGCTCACTTTTTCTTGTATATACGGCTGTTACCTGTAGCTCTGGAATTCTTTTAAATGCATTCACATGACTGTCCGCTATCGCGCAGGTGGTTCCTGTTCCTACGATTCCTACCCACGTCCTGCTTTTCCCTTCTAAAACACGCATTCCGTCCTCCGGATAATCTCATTCTGCAGCTTTGTATCCAGCGACGTAAAATAAGCCGTGTATCCAGCTACGCGAATCAGCAGATTTCGATAAGCCTCCGGATCCTTCTGAGCTGCCAGGAGTTCCGCCCTGTCTACCACATTAAACTGTACATGCTGAAGCTTCAAGGCCACAAAGCTGCGGAGAATACTATAAAAATGTTTTTTGTCTCTTTCTTCCCTGAAAATAGATGGAGAAAATTTCATATTCAACAGCGAGCCGTTGGAAATATCCTGATTGTCCAGTGCAGCTGCCGACTTCAGCATACTGGTCGGTCCCTGTCTGTCGCAGCCGCTGCTGGCTGAAATTCCTCCGTCTGCCAACGGTTCCCCCGCTTTTCTTCCATCACAGCTCGCACCCACATTTTCTCCCATGGGAATATGGGAAGAAACTGTGTATAAGCCTGCATGAAAGCTTCCGCCCCTGGCATTTTTATATTTTTTAAGTTCTTGACAGAACGTCTGAATCCATTTGTTTGCCAGTTTGTCCGTCTCGGGAACATCATTTCCATATTTTGTTATTTCATGTTTAATATAAAGTCTGAGGTTTTCATTCTTCCAGTTCTGCTGAAGTTCTTCCAGAAATTCTTTTCCTGTGACTTTCCCGGAATATACAAGCTCCTTTAAGACCTGAAACGAATCTATAAGATTCGCTGGCTGAACGAACTGCATTCCGGAAAAATTATATCTGGCTCCTCCGGCTGTGACATCCAGCCTCTTTTTCATACATCCATCCACCACCGAAGACAGCAATCCTGTCGGCAGCAGTTCCTGATGCATATGATCGGTTATCCGATGAAATCTTACCATTTTTTCAACAAAGAACTGTATCTGTTTTGCAAATGCCTTTTCCAGTTCTTCCCATGTCAGATAGCTGTCCAGTCCTCCATAATCCGGACCGATAACTTCTCCCGTCTGCAAATCCTTTCCGTGATTTAATGTCAGCTCCAACACCTTTACTGCGTTAAACATGGATGCATTACTCCAACCCAGGGTATTCCCGCAACCGGCTAGTTCTACACAGCCGACGATACCGTAGTTTACCGCATCCTCCCGATTCATCCCTGCCCCTTCCAATGTCGGAATAACCGCCTCGTCATTGAAAAACTGTGGAAGTCCTCCTCCCTTTGCGACGCACTCTGTACATGCCTCCAGAAATGCTCCACTGCTGTTCGCAGACAATCTGGCTGACAGATTCGGCTGTGGCAGATGCAATTCGCGCTGAGCCTCCAAAAATAAAAAACTCAGTTCATTTTCCGCGCTTTCCCCTTTCAGATTTTTCCCGCCAACTACCAGGTTGAAGCCAATGGGAAAACCGGCAAAATACTTCGCCTCTGTTCCGCTTCGCATACAGACAATCTGATTGAACTTCAGAAAAAAGCTCTCCGTCAGCTCCAGTGCATCCTCCCGGGTCAGGATCCCACTCTCAATATCCTGAAGATACCAGGGCAGCAAATACTGATCCAGCCTTCCCATGGAAAAAGAAGCAGCATTGGATTCCATCTGCAGACAGACCATCAGGAACCATACCGATTGCAGCGCACTCCGGTAGCTTTTCGGAACTCCATCCTTCAGTTCTCTGCATATCCCTGCTATCTCCAGATATTCTTTCTGTTCATGACTGTCGATACTCTTGATACTCTTCTTTTCCGCAAGCAACGCATAGCGCTCCAAAAAGCGCTGAACTCCTTCCAGAGACAAAATTACACTTTGGTAAAAATCCGTTTGCTCCCGGGTCATATTTTCCTGCGTCAGACAACTTTTTGCTTCTTTCAAAAGGCCCGCAGGGCCTTTTGAAAGCCACAGGGGAATGTCCGGAATAATATGCCCCTGAGCTCTTCCCTGCTGATTTGTTTTGATGACGCTGGAAAGCTTCTGATCTTCTCCTCCGGTTTCCTGCGCAATCTTATATTCCAGACATCTATTTTTCCATTCCGGTAATAGGGTGTGTCGAATCCATTCTGCATCTTCACGTTTTACATAGAAGGGATCCTGTTTTCTGTCTGAAAGTCCATCCAACTCTTTTTCCAGCCACAGAATTCCACATTCCGGGAATACAACTCCACTCCTTACTCCGACTGTCCGGTTGCCTACTATCTGTTCTCCTTCTCCGATACTAATCTGAATTTCATCAAAAGCCGCTGCCAGCGCACAGGCTCTGCGGATACAGGCAGGTTCCTCTGCCTTTTCCCTGTGTACACGAACGATAATTTTCGCCTGCTCAGTACTCAGAAAACGTTTTTCCTCCAGCATCTCTCTTTTCAGCCGTCCTATCCGCTCCCGCATTTCAGCCTCCGATCTGCACCTTTTCTACATATCCTTCCAGCTCTTTTTTCAACCACTCCAGTTCTTCTTTCTTGAGTGATGGAACGCCCTGCATGGCGTATTCCATATGAAGATTCTCATACTTTTTTTCTCCAAACTGATGGAAGGGAAGCAGGTGTGCTTCTTTTATTCCATACCTCCGTAACAGCTCTCCGAATCCCTTTCCTGCTTCCGGTCCGTCATTATATCCCGGTATGATCGGAATTCTCGCTATTACCCTTTTCCCGGAATTCACAGCAAGGGACAGATTTTTCAGGATAATCTCCTGTTCAAATCCTGTCCCTTCGACATGTTTTTCAGAATTGTAATGCTTTACATCAAATAAAAAGATATCCATACAGGTAAGCGCTTTGCGGAGATTTTCTTCCGGAATGCCTCCGGCCGTCTCACACGCTGTTGTGATACCCTGTTCTCTGACCCTGTCTGCCACTTCTTTTACGAAGTCTATCTGCATCAATGCTTCACCGCCAGAAAATGTAACGCCGCCACCCGAGCTTTCATAAAAGACAGCGTCCTTCATGATTTCCTGAACCACTTCCTCTACAGACATACGTTTTCCCTCCAGAGAGAGAGCTTTTTCTCCGTCTCCCCTGCAGGCGTTTACACAGCTTCCGCAGCCCACACATTTTTCAGCGTCAAAAATCGGATATCCCGTTTCCGGGTCTGCATGGATTCCACCCTTCGGACAGGCCTGTATACACCGAAGACACCGTATGCAATGTCTTCGATCCAGCATTAACTGACTTTTTTCCAACTGTGATTCCGGATTGGCGCACCACCTGCATTTTAAGGGGCATCCCTTTAAAAATACGGTAGTGCGGATTCCTGGTCCGTCATGTATACAAAACTTTTGAATATTAAATACCAATCCGGAATTTTTCATTATTTCGCAGCAATCTCCTTTTGCAGTTTATCCCAGTCTGCCATAAACATCTCAATTCCCTGCGCGCTTAAAGGATGTTCAAAGCTCATCTTCAGAGGGCCATAAGGAATGGTCGCATAGCCTGCGCCCGCCTTGGCCACCTGCTCCACATGATAGGGCTGCTTTAAGCTCGCGCACAACACCTCTGTCTTACAGTTCTGAATTCGGAAAATCTCGCAGATTTCTCTGACAACTCCAACTCCTTCCGCGCAGATATCGTCCAGTCTTCCCACAAACGGAGCTACGAAGGCTGCGCCTGCATTGGCTGCAAGAAGAGCCTGAATCGGGGTAAATACCAGCGTAACCGCCGTCCGGATTCCTTCTTTACTCAAGGCATGAACCGCCTTAATTCCTTCTCTGCACATGGGAATCTTCACCACAATATTGGGAGACTTGGCAGCCAGTTCCCGGGCCTCCGCAATAATCTTATCGCTCTCCAGTGAAACTGCTTCCGCAAAAATCAACGTATCCGGATCATCTGAAAAAATCTGAATAATCTCCTGCAAGGTCTCTTCAAATTCTCTTCCTTCCTTTGCAATCAAAGTCGGATTGGTCGTTGCTCCGCAGATTACGCCTGCGTCATACATTTCTTTAATCTGTTTTGTATTCGCTGTGTCAATTAAAATTCTCATCTCTCATTTCCTCCTCTACACGGTATGTTCTGTTCGTTCTATGATGTCATCCTGCGTCTGCCTGGACAGGGAATTGAAAAAGGCACTGTAGCCTGCTACCCGTACAATCAAGTCCCGATATTCCTCCGGGTTTTTCTGTGCGGCTCTCATGGTCTCTCTCGACACCACATTATACTGAACATGAAATCCTTTTAAACTGTCAAAAAAGGCACGGATAATACTAATCAGCTTTTCTGTATCTGCCTCATTTTCCAGTACGGAATGATTCATTTTCTGATTCAGCAGAACGCCTCCTGTAATCAGATGTGTCGGCAGCTTCGAAATGGATTTAAATACGCTGGTAGGGCCATGCACATCGACCCCATGCTGCGGGGAACAGCCCTCCGCCAGAGGCGTTTTCGCTTTTCGTCCGTCCGGTGTCGCCATCGTCATGCCGCCCTGCGGGACATTTGCCGAAATAGATGAGGTTCCTGCATAATATCCGCCGCCGATCGGCCCTCTCCCGAAACGCGTATTTTTATATTTTACGATTTCATTAATAAAACAACTGTAAGCGTCTGCGACAACACGATCTACCTCTTCTTCGTCATTTCCGTATTTGGGAGCCTCCCGGATCAGAATCTGTCTTACCCGCTCTCCTTCTTCTCCCTCATAATTATGAAGCAGGGCTTCCCAGACCTCTTCTTTTGTCAACAGCTTTTTCTCAAATACACAGACCTTCAGTGCTTCCAGAGAATCTCCCAGATTGGCGATTCCTACCTGAAGTCCGCTGATAAAATCGTATACCGCGCCGCCGGATTTCAGATCCAGTCCTCTTTTGACGCAGTCGTCTACCAGTACGGAGCAAAGAACATCCGGCGTCTCCTGTTCAATCACCGTGTCTGCGCAGTTATCCAGTACAACGCTCATTCTGGCGATTTTTTCTGCTGTATCCTTCCATTCAGCAAACAACTCCTCGTAGCTCTCTATCTCCAGAAACGGCTTACACTCGGGAAGTACACGCTCTCCACTTGTCAGATCAACGCCGCCATTCATCATAGCCAGCAGGAACCTCGGGAGATTTGAGAATGACATTCCGGTACACCGATATCCCCATTTACCAGGTACTGCCACTTCCACACATCCGATGGCGCTGTAGTTCCGCGCGTCTTCAAGCGCTACTCCCTTCTCCACAAAGGAGGGAATGATAATTTCGTCGTTATTAAATGCAGGCATTCCAAAGCCCAGTTTTATAACCTGCATACATTCCCGCATAAAATCCTGTGGAAGGTTCTTATGATACCGCACTGTCAGGTTGGGCTGCGGAAGATGCATCCGCGCTACACTTTTCAGAATCAGCCAGGACACAGGGTTGGTAGCATCCTTTCCTTCCGTGGTCTGCCCTCCGACCGTCACATTCTGATACATGGGACTTCCTGCTGAAAATTGTGTGTGCGCCCAACTCCTGACTTTATTAATGGTAAAGGTTTTCAGCCACAGGTTTTCAAGCAGCTCGCAGGCGCTTTCCTCTGTTACCCTTCCCTCTTCCAAATCCTTTTTATAAAACGGATATAAATACTGATCCAGTCTTCCATAGGAAAGGGAATGCCCATTGGATTCTATCTGTAAAATCAGATGCACCAGCCAAATACTCTGCAGCGCTTCCCACATGGTTTCTGCCGGATACTCCGGAACTCTGGAGCAGATGCGCGCAATCTCTTCCAGCTCTTTTTTTCTCTTTTCGTCTCTTTCTTTTTCAGCTTCCTGCTTTGCCAGCTCCGAAAAACGATGAGCAAACGCAATAGAACTGTCTATCATAATCAGCGCGGCATCGTAGAAATATCGTTTTTCCAGATTCCTGTAATCTGTCAGATCCAACTTTTCACGGTACTCTTCCACCAACGTCCGGAAATGCCGAAGACCCAAACGTATCAACTCGTCATAATTTACAGCCAGATGCGCATCACCGGATGTGATAGAGCCTTCCATTTTTATAATTCCAAGATCATATATTTTCCGGTATTCCGAAGGAAGGGCCGCAAGGCCCTTATCCTTCAGTGTATTTCTGTCCCAGTATTTCCCCAGCTCGCGGATCTGGGCTTTTTCCTCTTCCCGTACATGGAAAACGTCTCCGTCACGTTTTTCAAAGGTATCGAGTTCCTCTACCACCCAGTCCATACAATATTCCGGAAATAGCGGAGCTGCCCGGTTCAGAGACGCCTGATTTCCCACAAGCAACGTCTGTTTTTCAATGAAAATACTCATATGTTCCAAAACATTCGCCACACAGTTCGCTCTCTGCAGGATCACCGGCTCATCTCTGTGCTGCCTGTATGCCTGTGTATACAATCTTCCTCGTTCCGCGCAAATATAGGATGGCGTATTAAGCAGTTCTTCTCTGAATTCCTGTATTCTCTGCGTCGATTCTCCAAAATAACCCATTGTTCAACAGCTCCTCTGTCTTTGCCTTTTACTTATAAAGTCCCTCTGCCGCTTCTGTCATCAAATCAAACATTACATAGTCGTCCACATTTGTGCCTTCCGGCGCGGTTCCGTTTGTAATCATTTGATTCAACTGTGTCTGATAGTAGCCCTTAATAGTGCCATCCTGTACGGCTGCGTATAATTCTTCGCCGGTCAGCCAGTTTCCATCATGATCCTGTGCCTCAACAGTCGCCACATCCGCTGCAAGCTGTGTCGCAATCCACTCAGATACCTGTGTCAGATTTTCTTCTTTTGCACCGTAATCCATAGCTTTCATCAAAGCTCTTGTGAATCGAACTAGGACGTCGTGATTCTCATCCGCCCATTTTTCCATGACTACGAAGCTGGACAATGCCACGGCCTTATCGATATAATCCATCGGAGAACACAGCTTCTTCGCGTCATCCAATTCATTCAGAATCTGCCAAGTATTCGGGGACCAGGTACTGCATGCATCCAGGGTTCCGGATACCATAGCGGTAACCATATTGCTGGTATCCATGTCATATGCATTGATATCAGCCATGGTCAGCCCTGCATCCTCAAGCGCTCTCTGAAGCATAGTCTCAGATGAGGTTCCTGAGGAATAGCCTACTGTCTTACCCTTTAAATCCTGGAGCGAATTCACTCCGGAGGAGGTTCTTCCGATTACCATTTCCGCATCTCCGATATGGGAATAGCAGAAAATCTTACAATTTCCGTTGGCCGCCAGCTTGTGCGCGCCATCGCCGATGTAAGCCAGGTCAATGGATCCGGATTCCATGGACGCGATTTCAGTGGGGCCGTCCGCAAACTCATAAAAGGTTACATCCAGGCCTTCCTCATCAAAGTATCCTCCGTTCTTTGCCGACATCAGTACCCACATGGAAGCATAGTTCGGCATATAAGCTACGTTCAGAGATACCCTTTCTACTGTTTCCACTGCGGTATCCTCTGCTGTTGTGTCCTCTGCCGCAGTGGTTTCCTCCCCCTTGGAATCTGCAGCCGTCTCCGTTCCTTTTCCGGAACCACATGCCGCCAGGCTGAACGCCATAGTTAACGCTAGCAACAAACTCATCACCTTTTTCATAGTTTCCTTCTCCTTTTTACTTTTTTTTCCTGCTTCCGCAGGTAAATTACTTCGGTATTTCCAGGTATTCCTGATATACTCTGGACCAGATAAAGTTCTTAAGCTCAATAAAGGTTGGATCCATGCGCGTCTCCTGTGTTCGCGGATAAGGAATATCAATCTCCACAATCTCCTTGATACGTCCCGGTCTCGCACTCATGATAACCACTCTCTGAGCCAGAATAATTGCTTCTTCCACATCATGGGTGATAAAGAAACAGGTTTTTCTTTCCTCCTGCCATGTCTTTAACAGCTCTGACTGAAGCTGCGTTCGTGTCTGGGCATCCAACGCTCCAAAGGGCTCATCCATAAGAAGTACCTCCGGATTGACCGCATAAGCTCTCGCAATAGCTACCCTCTGCTTCATTCCTCCTGACAGCTCTTTCGGATATGCATTGGTAAACTTTTCCAAATCCACCATACGGATGTACTTCATCGCGATTTCTTCAATTTCATCCTCCGGAAGATTTTTCAGCCTCAGACCAAACTCTACATTTTTCTTCACTGTCAGCCAGGGAAATAACGCATACTGCTGGAACACGACTCCACGCTCTACTCCGGTTCCCTGAACCTTTTTTCCATCCACAAAGACATTTCCTGAGGTCGGCTCCATCAATCCTGCGATAATATTCAACAATGTCGATTTTCCGCATCCGGAAGGTCCTACCACGCAGACAAACTCATTATCGAGAATATCCATATTGATGCCGTTCAGCGCAACCATTTCACCGCTGCGTCCATTGAACACCTTCCGGACACCGTCGATCTTAACTTTTATATTTCTCTCTTCTCCTGCCATGAAGTCAGCTTCCTTTCAAAATATTTCAGTACTTTTTCTGCCAGCATTCCGATTACGCCAACTATGATAATGTAGAGCAGCATCGGCGTTGTCTCATAGGAATTGGCCAGGGCCTTAATTCTCATTCCCAGTCCGCAGATAGCTCCTGTGGACTCAGCTGCAATCAGTGTTGTCAGCGCTGTGGAAATACCCAGGCGGATTGCCGTTACAATGAAAGGCGTCGTCGCGGGAAATACAACCTTTCTCAGAATTACGCTATCGTTCGCTCCCAGTACTCTTGCCGCTTTTATCAGCGTCTCGTCCACATTTACAACGCCCTGAAAAATCGTGATTGTCATAACCAGAAATGTGGAAAGACAAATAACGATGACCTGCGGCTTTCTTCCGACTCCTGCAGAAAGTACTACCAATGGTACATAGGCCAGCGGCGGGATATTTCTTACAAACTGAATCCACGGTTCCACGATGAACCTTATCGGACGATACCAAGCCATCAGAAAGGCTACCGGTACCGCCAGGAGAAAGCCAAATCCAAATCCGCTGATTGCGGATATCAAGCTGCTTACAATATCCTGAATCAGTACGCCTCTCCTATGCATGGTCGCTGCTGACGCAAAAACCTCTGTCAGTGGTTTAAAGGTCCGCCCTGTCTTAGGACTCATGGATAACAGCTGCCATACGACAATCGCTGTTAAGAGAGAGATAAGCAGCCATGCCCATTTGGGTATTTTGCCTACCCAATCCATTCCCTTTTTGTTTTTCATGTATGCCTCCTCCTTAATTGGATATAATTTATATTTTAATTTTAATTTCTAACTATATTTTGTAACATTTGTAACACAATATCAATCATTTTCTACACAAACGTTTGTCTTTTAAAAAACCTTTTTCCCTTTGACAAATGTTGATTGTATCCGGTACTTTTCATCCACAATTACAAAATCGGCATCCCGTTTTTCTTTTAAATATCCCTTTTTCCGTTCCAGTCCCAAAAGGCACGCCGGATTTTCTGTAAACAATGGTATTATCCTTTCCGGATTTTCCCCCGTAAATCTTATCAGGTTCTGAAATGCCTTCGCAGCCGTCAAAACGCTTCCGGCTCTTGTCCCGTCCGACATCAGCTTTGCGTCTCCGTCCTTTACGATTACATCATTGACGCCCAGCTTATACTGTCCATCCGGGAAACCTGTTGCCATAATGGAATCCGCCACCGCCACAACCCTGTTCCAGCTCTTTGTTTTCAGCAGCAGACGTACAGATCCAGGATGCAGATGAATTCCGTCACAGATTGCTTCACAGTAAATATCAGACTCCAGGGCCGCTCCCATAATTGCCGGCTCATGCTGATGAAACAACCGCATGGCGTTAAAGGTATGCGTGCATGCTCCGGCTCCCTGACGAATTGCCTGCATCGCCTGATCATAGGTCGCGTCAGAATGTCCAATCGCCACCTGTATTCCCATTTTTCGAATTTCCGGAATAGCCGCAAGTACTCCTGCACGCTCCGGTGAAACGGTGATATATCGGATTTCTCCTTCCGCCGCCTGCTGATATCTTTTCAGAAGCTCCAGATCCATATCTCTTAACAGATGGGGCGGCATCGCTCCCTTATACTTTTCCCCGAGAAACGGACCCTCCAGATGAATTCCCATCAGCTCCGCTCCCCAATGAGGAAGTTCTTTCCATCTGCGATATTCATGGATACATTTCAGCGTCTGCTCCTCTGTATCGGTAAGAATCGAACACAGCCATCCTGTTACTCCCTGCGTTGCCAGAAATCTACCGATCTTCTCGAAGCCTTCCGCATCAGCAGCATTTACATCTACGCCTACTGCGCCATGCATGTGAATTTCAACAAACCCCGGTATAACGCGAAAGCCCTGGATTTCCAGTATTTCTTCCTCCATTTCTGGCAGGTCTGTTCCAATTTCAAGGATCTTTCCCTCCATAATCCGAATGTCTTTTTTTCGAAATTCCCCATCCTGATATATCAAACCGTTTTTTAAAAGCATTTTTCTTCCCCCACTTCTACAACTGCGCTACTTCCTCTGTAAACCGGATTGAAATGTCTGCATGATTCTGAAGTAAGGTTACAGGAAATTCAGTGGTCGCTTCTCCATATGCCGCCCTCCGAACGACAGCTTTATGCCAGTTCCGGAAACATCCAAGCCGAACCTTCCGGGAGCGGATGATTTCATACATTCCCACTGTCATACAGTAATTTGGCATGTCCTCCAGGGCCCCGTTAAAATCTCCGATGGCGTTGGCGGCCCTTGTCTCCTGTGAGATGTGAAGAAGCCGCGTCTTCTGTTCCACAAACGCTTCTTTCGTAAGCGTCTGATCTGCCTCGTTAAATGCCAGATGTCCATTCAGGCCGATTCCTCCGAAGCATACGTCTGCCCATCCCAGCTTTTCCAGCATCCTCGTCACCTTTTCCGGATCCTTTGGATCCGGAAAAACTCTCTGTTCCTCTGGCATTACCAGCTCCGGATCTATCTTGTCATATACCGTTCGGTACATAAATCCCCGGAAACTCAGTGGATGACTCATATCAATCCATTCTTTTTCATCTGTCAGATACTCATCCATATTGAAAAACCATACATTTTTAAGATTTATCCGCTTTTGATTTACAATTTCCACAAAATAGGGATACTGGCCTACCGGCCCCACCGGGCAGATAAAAACTGTTTTTTCTCCCTTTTTGTTATGCTCTTCTATCTCCTCCGCCATTTCCTGCGCCATCTGCCGGAATACCTCTTCCTTTGTCTCATAACATTCCAGCCGAAGCTTCGGCGACTCCAGGAGTTGTTCCTTTGTGTATGTATAATAGGAATGGATCATACCTTTTCTCCTTTTCTATTGATTACAGTCCTCGTCTTTCATGCACAAATGCACAGCAGAAAGCTTGAACGCCTGCGGAAGCGCCAGAATACGCGGATTCTCTCCCACATATTTTTTCTTTGCATCCTCCAGTGCCTCTTCAAAAGTAGCCCTTGTCTTCAGTCCCATACTTCTGGCAATTCCGGGCTCCTGTGCTCCTACAATATAAATCGCCGAGGTATTCATCTCCGCAATATGTCCACAGCTCATCATGGAGAATCCATGGAACGGATGGAATGCGTTGCAGAATCTGTATTTCCGGATATATTCCTCATTGGTGGCAAAATACTCTCCGTACCGATTCATATCTGCCAGCGTATTCATGTAATCATGCTGGAACATCTCATACTGTTCTCTCAGATAAGGCCAGCGTTCATCGTGAAAATACCCGTTGCAGATAGAAGAACAGATTATTACGCATTTATCCTTCATAACTCTCTTATGTCGGATTACCTGCGCGCTCAAGGCCTGCATCATCTGAATCGGGTTCGTTCCCATTCCGTTGCCATAATGGAAATCCTGCGGCATTCCGAATATCATAATGTCGTATTTTTCCTCTGCAAATGGTACATAGGTACGCTTGTTCGCCATGATCCAGGAATGGGGCTGCATCACCGCCGCGTATCCGGAATTGATCTCGATCTGACGGGACCAGGTATCCAGCACCGCGTCACAGCAGAAAAATGGATGGCCCATCTTCTTTTCCATGTGCATACCAATCTCATCGAATTTGCTCCGCATCAGGCTATGACTGGATACCGGTGTGAAATCCTTTCGATGCATGACATCCGGCACATGATGTGTCGCAATAGAGCGCCAGTGGGTAATACCGGTCGAACAATGCTTATATCCCCCGGAATATCCTCCATACGGATTGCCCTGTGTATGGCCAATCAGAATCGGGATGTCACAATCAAAGACATACTTATTCATTAATACCCTGTCACCGCGCTCTGTGCAGCCCAGATCTACCAGATGCTCATAATCCTCTGAATCATGACTGGTAATCTGATGGGTCCAGTAAAATTCGTTGAACAATTTTTCCCCGAGAATTTTTTTCATCTCCGGAACCGTTGTCCGCGGATGCAGGCCGTTGGAAAACAGCAGTAAAATATCCTTTTTTTCTACGCCAGCCGCATACAGCTCTTCCAGAATGACCTGAATCGCGATTTTTCGATGCGAAGTGGGCTGGCAGCCTCCCTTCACAATATCCGGAATAACAAATACCACTGTGCTTCCCTTATGTGCCAGCTTTGACAGAGGATCCATTCCCATGGGATTCCGTACGGATTCTCTTGTGGCCTCTACCAGCTTCTCCTCTGGAATGCAGGGCGGATCCTTCACGGTTGTTCCCGGAATAAAAATCTCTGTATTATCCGGCAGTTCTGCAGACATCAGGCCGTTTCCATATTCAAATTCCAATTTCATACGTTGTTCCTCCTACTCTCCCATGTATTTGTCAATAATTTCCAGGTATTCTTCCGGATAAAATCCGATCTCTCCCTGGAACCGTGTCAGTGCAATCAGTCCACCGTCCAGCTCTGCCACCGATGATACCATGGCTGCATTCTCTTTTTTCAGACCGCCTCCGTACACAACATCCACATCTCCCATGACCTTTTTTATGTATTTTCCAATCATTTCCATATATTCTTTTCCCGGAGGTGTCTTGCCTGGTCCGATTGCCCAGACCGGTTCATAGCCGATAGTCACTTTTGTCAAATCCGCTCCTGCCAATCCTGTCGTCAGCTGCTTTTCCAGCACCTCCTGCCAGTTTTCCTGCTCTTCTGCCCGCTCGCCAATGCAGTACAATACCTCCAGACCAGCTCTCTGGGCTGCCAGAATTTCCTGATTCAGAATACGGTTTACAGCTTCTGCATCTGTACAGCCTGCTTCCTTCAGGACTCCTGCTTTATCCATCCGTTCCTCGCAGTGTCCTATCAGCACGGCTTTACATCCCAGTCCAACCATTGCGTTTCCCGTCCTGTTGCCCGTAAAAGCGCCAAAATTTTTACCTTTTTCTGTATCCGCTCTGTAAATACTCTGACATCCAAGCTTAACCATGCTGTCCGGCTTCAGCGCCGCACTGGCCGTCAATATATGCGCCTCCGGGAAAAAGATTACAAATTCCACATCTTTTCCTCTGTATTTTTCCAGAGGTTCCTGAATATGATGAATAATATAGCTTCCCCACTCCGTGACTGGCGCAATTGCATTCACTCCTGCTTTTTCAGTAGGAATGTCGAATCTCTTCAGATTCAAAAAAATGTGTTTCATTGCTGCTTTCCTCCTTTAATGTTTTCTCCCAACACAAGCATTTCCGGCAGTTTCCCTCCAATCAGTGGCCTGCACCATGCTGTATATTCTTCTGTCACATCATTGCCCCTTGCATCAATATATTTTTCCGGCATCTTTTTTTCGTAAAGCATAACCTTTTCTATTGGGATAGTTCGAAATTCCACTTCATAGCCCTCTGTATTCTTCCGAAACAGCCCGACCATCTCGCCACTTTTTCCAGCCAGAGCCGCTTTTACCGCCTCGCGTCCTGCCCGTATCGCTTCCTCTATGTCTGTCTC
>USDU01000024.1 GCA_900553635.1 uncultured Lachnospiraceae bacterium
ACGGATATGCAGCCTGCGGCTGCATATCCCGCCCAAAGGATTACCTATCGCTATCGTTCGAGATGGTAGCGGCGGCCCAAGAGAGCAAACGGCTGGGCTTGTGCCAAAAAAGTCTGTTTGTGGTCCCCAATCATCTGACGGAGCAATGGGCGAGCGAATACCTCCAGCTCTACCCCTCTGCCAATATTCTTGTGGCCACCAAGAAGGACTTCGAGACCAAGAACCGCAAGAAGTTCTGCGGGCGCATTGCCACCGGCGACTACGATGCGGTCATCATTGGGCACAGCCAATTTGAAAAGATCCCCATGTCCCTGGAACGACAGCGTGCCATCCTGCAGCAACAGCTGGATGAAGTGCTGGACGGCATTTCTGAATTGAAGAAAAACCGTGGGGATAATTTCTCCATCAAGCAGCTGGAGCGAACCAAGAAAACGGTCAAGCAGAAGCTGGACAAGCTCAATGACCAGTCCCGCAAGGATGATGTTGTGACCTTTGAAGAGCTGGGCGTTGACCGTATCTTCATCGATGAGGCGCATTACTATAAAAACCTCGCCGCATTTACAAAAATGCGGAATGTGGGTAACATCAGCCAAACCGAGGCCATGAAGTCCAGCGACCTGTATATGAAGTGCCGGTATCTGGACGAGCTGACCGGCGGCAGAGGCGTTGTGTTTGCCACCGGCACACCCATCTCCAACAGCATGGTGGAGATGTACACCATGCAGAAGTATCTCCAGTACGGAGCGCTGCGCAGGAATGACCTTCTCCACTTCGATGCCTGGGCCTCCACCTTCGGTGAGACGGTGACAGCCATCGAACTCTCCCCGGAGGGCACGGGCTACCGCGCCAAAACGAGGTTTGCCAAGTTCTATAATCTACCGGAGCTCATGGCAATGTTCAAGGAGACCGCAGATATTCAAACGGCGGATATGCTCAAGCTCCCCGTGCCGGAGGCCCATTACCACAGCGTTGTTTTGAAGCCATCGGAAACGCAAAAGGAAATGGTGGCCTCTCTTTCGGAACGAGCCGAGCGTGTCCGCAATAAGATGGTGGATTCCAGCGTGGACAACATGCTCCTCATCACCAATGACGGCAGAAAACTTGCCTTGGATCAGCGGCTCATGAACGATATGCTCCCCGACAGCGAGACCAGCAAGGTTGGTGCCTGCGCCGATAATGTCTTTGACATCTGGCAGCGCACCGCCGATCGGAAATCGACACAGATGGTATTCTGCGACTTGTCTACGCCCCACGGCGACGGCAAGTTCAATGTGTACGATGATCTCCGAAACAAGCTGATTGCCAAGGGCGTTCCGGCAGAGGAAATCGCCTATATCCATACGGCAAACTCCGAGGCGCAAAAGAAAGAGTTGTTTGGCAAGGTGCGCTCTGGTCAGGTGCGGGTGCTCATCGGCTCTACGCAGAAAATGGGAGCCGGCACCAATGTGCAGACGAAGCTTGCGGCACTTCATCATTTGGATTGTCCGTGGCGACCGTCTGACCTGCAGCAGCGGGAAGGACGAATCATCCGCCAGGGCAACGAAAACAGGGAGGTCGATATTTACACCTATGTCACGGAGAACACCTTCGACAGCTACCTGTATCAGTTGGTAGAATCCAAGCAGAAGTTCATTGGGCAGATCATGACCAGCAAGTCCCCGGTGCGCTCTGCGGAGGACATTGACGAAACCGCTCTGAGCTATGCGGAAATCAAGGCGCTGTGCGCCGGCAATCCCCACATCAAGGAGAAGATGGATCTGGACATTGATGTGTCCCGTCTGAAGCTGCTCAAGGCCAACCATCTGAGCCAACGCTATTCGCTGGAGGATCAAATCCTGAAGGAGTTTCCGCAGAAAATCAAATCGTTGGAGCAGCGCATTGAGGGCTATAAAGCGGATATTGACCAGCGAAAAAGAAATACCGAGCCCAACGAGGACGGCTTCTCTCCGATGTTTATGCCGGGCGGCACGGTAAGAGAAAAGAAGGCCGCCGGCGATGCTATTCTCGGGCTTTGCAAGTCCATGACAAGCCCCAATCCGATTCCCATCGGTCAGTACCGAGGCTTTGATATGGAGCTGTCCTTCGATACCTTCAGCCGGGAATATAAAATCACGCTGATTCACCAGCTGCGGCATACGGTCACGCTGGGCTCGGACGTCTTCGGCAATATTCAGCGACTGGATAACACCCTCGGTGCTTTTGAGGAACGAATGGCGGCGTGTGTCGAGCAGCTGGAGAATACGCGGGTTCAGCTTGAAAATGCAAAGGCAGAGGTACAGAAGCCATTCCCCCAGGAGGAAGAACTGAAAACGGCCCGTCTGAACGAGCTGAACGCCCTGCTCAATCTGGACAAGAAGGAGAATGAGATCGTGGACGGTGAGCGAGGTGAGGAGGAGCCGCAGCGCACTTCAAGTGATAGGGAAAGATAAAACCGAATTTGCACAATTGCGGTGGCGAGCATTTGAGGATACAATAAACACAGAAAAGAATGGAGGTGCTGCAAATGCTTCGCCGTAAAGCTGAGAAACGAATTGTTGAGCTGTCCCCTGACGAGGCGCGGCTGTTGCGGGAAGCGCTTCTTGCTTTTCGCAACAAGCTACTTTCTGCCGGAAAGCCAACAGAGGATGTGAACGAGTTGATTATCAAGGTGATGAAATGAGGAGGAGCGCGTTTGGCAAACTTTTATATTTCCGATCTGCATATCGGGCATGAAAATATTCTGCGGTTTGATAACAGACCGTTTGCGGATGTCAATGAGATGAATAACAAGCTCATAGAGAATTGGAACGCCAGAGTACGCAGCGATGACACAGTATACATCCTTGGCGATTTCATCTGGGCAAAAGAAAGCGAGTGGCTATCCATTGTTGGTTCACTTGCCGGCAATAAGGTGCTGATACGGGGCAATCACGATCCCAAGCAATTCAGCGCCGCCACAAGGCGCATGTTTCAGGAAATCACGGATTTGAAGGAAATCAAGGACAGCGGCAAGCATGTTGTGATGTGTCATTATCCAATCCCATTCTTCCGTGCAGGTTTTGCCCCAACTGCGTTCATGCTCTACGGTCATGTCCATCAGACGATTGAATACGAGTATATCGCAAAGCTCCGGCGTGAGGTAAAGGCAAACGCTACCGGTTACGGCACACCGAACGGGAACTTCATCAATGTCGGTTGCATGATGCCGTATATGGACTATACGCCGAGAACACTGGATGAGATTATAGAAGGAGATGCAAGGTATCATGAAGAAAATCCCGACGCTCTTTGAGCGGGTATTTGATACATACATTGTCTCCGTGTGGATGATCTGATTTCGACCCAAAACCAAATAATCTTTACGCAGCCGCTTGGTTTCCAAGAGAAATCAGGCGGCTTTTTCTATGGAGGGAGTGATTTTATGATATGGGAAGCCTAATCTACTATGCTGTGCTGTTCCTTGCAAAGGTGCTTGACAATGCACTCAGCACAACAAAGACAATACTGATTCAAAGAAGTCGGTGGCTGCTTGCCGGGATTGCGGTGGTACTGTCCGACTTTATCTATTTCTGGCTGACAAAGAGAATTGTTTCAGGTGACAACAATTGGGCGATTCTCATCGTCTCTCTTGCTGGCGGCATGGGCTGTGCACTTGCCTGCCTGTTCAGCGAGAAGTTGTCAAAGGACAGAACCTATGTAAATGTGATCATGTCGGACAATCTCAGAGCTATGCAAAATTTCCGGGACTTTCTGGCTGCGCATCACATAACAAATGTGGCTGCCGATACCTATACCTTGGACTGGAGCAAGAAAACCATCTCCATAACCGCATACCCGGAAACCAAAGCACAATCACGCCTGATCACGGAATATATCGAAAACAGTCCGCTGAAATTCAAGCGTGTTGTTCATAAAACATAATAGGAGGAAAGCAAAATGACAAACGAAGAACTGAACACCGCTTTATATAAGAAGGTGTTCGCAGAACAGGAGAAGTATCGGGAGTGGCTGCTTTCCCAGCCGCCCGACGAAATCCTGAACCACTGCTACGAGTACACGGTACGGGAGGACATCGTGCTGGCACTGGAGGAATACGACCTATCCGATAAGCAGTGCAAGGCACTCCTGAAGTCGCCCAGGCCCCTTGCGGATGTGTTCAAGGACTTCGAAAAGCGGGAGACCGACCACATGGACAACATCCGTGACACCATCGAGTGCCGAGCCAATGCGGTCATCCGGGCCGATTTTCTGAGAGACCGGCGTGAAGCGAGGTGATGCCCTATGCGCTATATTGCAGCGGAGGATATTGCCAAGGCCAAGGAAATGGATCTTTTGACTTACCTCCGCAATTATGAACCGCAGGAGCTTGTCCATGTATCCGGAAACACCTACTGCACCAGAGAGCATGACTCCCTGCGAATCAGCAACGGAAAGTGGTGCTGGTTCTCTCAGGGTATCGGCGGCAGATCGGCGCTGGACTATCTCATCAAGGTAAAGGGCATCCCTTTCACGCAGGCAGCAGAAATCATTCTCGGACGGGAGGCAGAAAAGCCTCCCGTTTTCTATTGCCAGAAGGAACGAAGACACACGGAGCTGCTGATGCCGGAGCTGTCCGAAACGACAGAACAGGTGGAGAAATATCTGTACGGTCGAGGGATTCATCCGGTCATCATTCACTACTGCATAGAGAACAAGCTGCTCTTTGAGTCAGCAGATTTCCACAATGCGGTGTTTGTCGGGCATGACAAGGACGGTAAAGCGAGATATGGTGCTCTGCGCAGCACCGTCAGCAGCTATAAGGGCGAGCTGACCGGCAGCGACAAGCACTTCTCTTTTTTCTTGGAGGGAAAGCCGAATGCGGAGCACATTCATGTGTTTGAATCCGCCATTGACCTGCTAAGCTTTGCAACCTTGACGCTGCTTGCCGGGCGCGACTGGAAAAGCGAAACCTATTTGTCTTTAGCTGGTGTGTTTCAGACTAAACGAGAGAATGTTGTGCCGGTGGCCTTGAGCAGATTTCTTGACGAGCACCCATCCGTCCGCAAAATCCATCTTCATTTGGATAACGATGCCGTCGGTCGAGGTGCTGTGAAAGGAATTGTTGGCGGACTGCAAGGAAGGTATCAGGTCTATGACGAGCCGCCCTCCCGTGGGAAAGATGTGAATGACGAGCTGAAAATCCGTGTAGGACTTATGAGAGAAAGAAAGGAGCGGGAACGCACATGAACATTGCAATTTATCAGATCGACCCGGACCGGGACGAGAACAATGTGGCCTTCTTGAACTACGAAAATCTGGAGCGCTTTCAGGGCTCTGCCGCGCTTCGCAGCGAGATCTACGACAAGGTGTTTGAGGGCGAGGTGGAATGCGGTACCCTGGAAGAAGTGTACCAGATGTTCAACCTTGACCATCCGGACGGATACCGGGGCAGGTCCCTTTCCGTTTCGGATGTGGTTGAGGTCGTAGGTGAGGAAAAATCCACCTTCCATTTCTGCGACAGTATCGGCTTTCGGGAAGTGGATTTTGACCCCGATATGACCGAGCCCCTGAAAGAGAAGAAAATCAAAGTGGTGCTCTGTGAACCGGGCAAGGTCGCCAGAGTTGCAGAGATCGGAACGGAGCTTTCCGATTTGCAAAGGGTGGTCGGCGGGCTGATCGAGCCCTATTATCCCTTTGAAGAGCAGGTCTGCATCGTCTGCAACGATGAGGGCAAGTACAACGGCATGCGGCCCTGTCGAGCCATCTACGGAGAAGACAGGGAGATGATGGACATTATCTTCGGCCCCTTTTTCATCTGCGATTGCAGCACGCCGTACTTTGGCTCTCTCAACAAGGAGCAGCTGGAACGCTACACGAAGCAGTTCCAGAATCCGGAGCGCTTCTTTCGGGTCGACGGGGAAATTAAGGCCGTTCCCTATAAGCCCGAAAAGGACCACGAGCGCTGATGGAGGTGATGACATGAAGATGATCGACGATGTAATCATAATCGGAATCGACAGCGGCTACGGCAATATCAAAACCGCAAACTGCTGCTTCCCGGCAAGCGTTTCCACCTATGCCAAGGAGCCGGTGTTCAAAGAAAATCTGCTTGTCTTTGAAAGCAAGTTCTACCTGATCGGTGAAGGGCACAAGGAGTTCCTTGCGGATAAGACGAAAGATTTGGACTACTATGTACTGGCGCTTGCGGCCATCGCGCGGGAACTGAATATCCGAAAAATGACCTGCGGCAAAATCAGAATTGCGGCAGGTCTTCCTCTTACCTGGGTCAGTGGTCAGCGGGACGAGTTCAGGGACTATCTGATGCAGAACAAAGCCGTAGACTTCTCGTTCCGAAATGTTTCCTACCATGTGGAGATTGTGGGCGTGGATGTATTTCCCCAGGGCTTTGCGGCGGTGGCAGACCGGCTTTCTGACTTTCGGGGCGTAAACATGATCTGCGATATTGGGAACGGCACCATGAATATCATGTTCATCAATGACAAAAAGCCGGTTTCCGGGAATATGTTTACGGAGAAATACGGTACGCACCAGTGCCTGCTGGCCGTGCGGGAGAATGTCATGCGTGCGCATCACACCACCGTGGATGAGGCGATTATCAACAGGGTGTTCCGCTTCGGTACGGCAGAAATTAAGGAGGATTATCTGAAAACCATTACCGACACGGCCACTGATTATGTGGAGGGCATTTTTCAGAGACTTCGTGAGCACGAGTACAACCCGGAGCTGATGAGGCTGTATGTTCTCGGCGGCGGCAGCTGCCTGATCCGCAACTTCGGTGTGTACGATGCTTCCCGTGTGACCATCAACGATGACATCTGCGCCACGGCGAAGGGGTATGAATATCTCGCACAGCTGAGCTTTAGGAGAGGAACACCACAATGAGCTATAAGCGAATCAGCATCCGGTTTAATTTGGACATCGAGGATGAAAGAAACGCATGGGAACTGCTGCATAGCAGCAGCTGTGGGCCGATCAACAAAGAAGTGATTGATTCAATCAATACCGCACACAAGCTTTCGACCCTTGAGGCTCTTTTGAGAAAGGTTATTTCAGAAGAACTTCGTAATATTTCACTCCACATTCCTTTTGAGCCGGATACGGATTCTGCATCTGATGAGAACGAAAGTAGCATCATGGATTTCCTCGAAAGCTTCTAATGGCATCAATTTGGAGCCAATTTCAGCTATCTTTATACACCGTGGCATCAATTTGGAGCCACATGAACAGGGATACTTTCTTCGGCCTGTCAGATGACCCGTAGGAACAAGAGTGAGATTTAGGACTGCCGTTTCAACAGAAAAAGCCTATTTGAACTACACAGAACAAGAATGAAATATGGGGTTCTCGTGGCATTGTCTTAACAAGCAACGAATCTGTCCGTACAGATTCCGCTTGTCTGGGGCAATGCCCCTGAAACCCCAACGGAAAGGATGAGTATTTTTGAGAAAAAGAAATTGTAGAGTGGAGGTTTGCTTCACAAAGGATGAACTGTCCGTGCTTTCCAAGAAAGCCAAGAAAGCAGGGTTGTCCATCGGCGGCTTTGTTCGCCGCAGTGTAGCAGATAAGGAAATTAAGGAAGCGCCGCCTGCGGATATTCCCTTGCTGCTTCGGGCCATGCGGCAGGCGGGGTACAATCTGGATCAGACCTTGAAGAGATTCAACACCACTAATGTGCCGGATATGCCGCAGTTTCGGAAGGGATTGGAGGAAATCAGAGCCGCCACGAAAATGGTGTCTGATGCGTACACCTCCGATTATCAGTAATGGCGGTTACATCAATCTGGCCCATAAAAGGGAGAGTGGATAAGGTCATCAATTACGCCCGCAATCCAGAGAAAACGCATGACAAGGAAAGACTCTCGGAGCTTCATGAAATCGAGGGCGTGGTGGAATATGCTGCCGACGAAATGAAAACCGAGAAAAGAGCCTATGTCACCTGCCTCAATCTGCACAGCGAGGAAACGGCGGCGCAGGAGTTCATGGAGACAAAGCGCCTGATGCATAATGAGGGCGGCAGGTCCTGCTATCACGGTTATCAGTCCTTTAAGGCAGATGAAGTGGACGCAGATACGGCACACAGCATTGGTGTCGCCCTTGCCAGAGAGCTGTGGGGCGACCGCTTTCAGGTCGTGATCGCTACCCACTGCAACACCGGGCATTATCACAATCACTTTGTCATAAACTCCGTTTCCGATGTGGACGGTAAGAAGTTCTATAACTCACCGGCGGATTACAGACGGATGCGGGAGGTCTCCGACCGGCTGTGCCGGGAAGCCAAGATTTCCGTGATAGAGTACCCTGCCGACCGCAGAGCCAATTATGGAGAATGGCTGGCCGAGAAGAACGGCAAGCCCACCATGCGCAGCAGGATACGCGAGGATATTGACAGGGCGATCCTCGCCTCGACTACGGAGCGTGAGTTCCAGCGTGTCATGAAGAAAATGGGCTACGAAGTGATTACCCGGACACCGAAGGGCTCGCCGAGGGTCCACCCCATTGTAAGAATCATGGACGGCGGGAAGAACTTCCGCTTGGACAAGCTGGGTGAATACTACGAGCTGGATTCCATCAAGCAGCGGATTCAGAACAACTACCGCCGCAAGACGCCCTTCCCCGAGGTGGCGGAGGACACGAAAGCGCCCTATTACCAATACAAGGAGAAAGCAAAGAAGGCCACCGGCCTTTACGCCCTGTATCTATATTACTGTTATGAGCTTCACATCATCGTGCATAAGCCGGCATCTGTAAAAAAGGTGTCGGCTTTTTTGCGTGAGGATGTGACAAAGCTCGACAGATACATTGCTCAGGCGGATTTCCTTGCCAAAACAGGACTTGAAACTGTGGAGGCCCTTTCTGGCTATAAAGCCGAAAAGGAAAAGCAGGCGGAAGCTTTGACGCAGCAGCGCACGGGACTGAAAAATGAACTGAAGCGGCACCTAAGAAAAGAAGATTTTCAAAGTGCCGAAGCAACAAGAGCCCGGATCGCGGAACTGACCACAGAGCTGAAAACCTGCCGAAAGGAAATTACGCTGTGCAGCGACATCGCTGACAGGTCGGAACAGGTTCGTAAGAATCTTGAGCAAATCGAGCAGCAGAAAATCGAACGAAAGGAGAGAACGGAAAATGAGTTACTCGTCAGGAGAAGCAGCCGAGCAGGTCGTGAGGATGACGCTCAACGGCGTTGAGGTAGCTGCAAAAATCAGTGGGAAAGCCGCTGAGCGTTTGGCAGTGCTGCTTTATGCGGTGCTGAAGGACCAGAAAAAGACGCGCGGAAAAACACGGCTCAACAGTATGCTCCGCAGCGGAAAGGAACTCAAGGTCTTTGCCATTGGCGACAGAGACCTTGAAAAGTTCTGCCGTGAGGCAAAGAAGTACGGCATCCTGTATTGCGTTTTGAAGGACAAAACGGCGAACGACGGCCACACCGATGTGTTTGTCCGCGCAGAGGACGCAAGCAAGATCAACCGCATTTTTGACCGCTTCGGCATTGCCACCGCAGACATCGGCTCGGCGCGTACCGAAATCGTCAAGGCACAGGAGGAACAGAAGAACGCGGACATTCCTATTCCCGACCGAAGCACCACGGAAAAGGACAAGGAGGAAGCCTTCCTGGATGCGCTTCTTGCCCCTGCGCCCAATAAGGAGGAGGCGCAAACGCAAAACCCCACGCAAGGCCCGGCTGCGAAATCCCGTCCGTCCGAGCCTACATCAAATCAGCGCGAGAAAACCGTCAGGGGTATCTCTGATCCAACGGAACGCTCCCGCCCATCTGTCCGGCAGGAAATGAAGGAGATCCGGGAGGAGCAGAGACAGAGGACGAGCTCCGCGCAGAAAACCAAGGACGAACCCAACAGAACCTCTGAGCACAGGCCTGTGCCGAAAAAGAAAAAAGACAAGGAGAGATGACCATGGCAAACTATGATGATATTTTCAATGCCTCCGCGCAGGAGGGTACGGAGGATAAGAGCTTCGTTTCCTTCAACAAGGAGGAGTGGGCTGCACAGAAGAAGCAGGAGCGTGAGAGCGCTTTTGCCATGATTGATGAGACTGCGCAGCGCATGGCAAATGACGGCGGCCTCTTCCAGGCCTATTTGGATGTGCAGGCGCGATTCGACCGCTACTCTGTGGGCAATGCGGTTCTGATTACCGCCCAGAAAGCCGATGCCACCCAGCTTTCAGATTTTAAGGGATGGAAGAATAACGGCGTGTTCATCAAAAAGGGCGAAAGCGGAATCGTATTGCTGGAGCCCGGCGAGGAATACACCAAGGAGGACGGCACCGTGGGTGTCAGCTACAACTCCAAGAAGGTGTTCGACATTTCCCAGACGACCGCAAAGGCCAAGGACCGCCCCGCAATGAAGCGGGACGAGCGGCTGCTTCTGAAAGCCATCATCCACAATGCACCTTGCCCCATCGAGATCAGCCAAAAGCTGCCGGAGAACATCAACGCGGTATATCGTCCCGACGACAAGAAAATCTATGTTAGACCTGGGCTGGAGGCCGGTGACATTTTCCGCGGCATTTCTCAGGAGCTTGCTCACGCGCATCTGGATAGCGGTGCGTATAAGCGCAGCGACCATGCCTTTACCGCCTACTGCGTGTCGTATGTGCTCTGCAGCCGGTACAATGTGCCGAAGGATATGTTCCGATTTGACAGACTTCCCGAAGGCTTCTCTACGATGGATGCCCGCAGTGTGAGAAACGAGCTGTCCAAGATCAGAGATGTGGCCAATGAGATCTCGTCCGACATGGCGAAGGTGCTGGACAAGAGCATGAAGCCCAAGGAACGCAGGGATGAAGCAAGATAAGGAGGTACCCCAATATGGCTGAGGAAAAGAAAGTCGTCACGCTGGACGATTTTGAGCAGCGTCTGATGGTCAGCGGACTGATGGATTTTCGGAACGATCTTCTCCGGGACGAAAAGCCCACAGAAGACATTAACGATTTGATCCTGAAGGTCATTGATGCCCCAACAAAGAAAGAGAAACGGAGAGCCGACCGTGAGGCAAGATAAGCTCTCCAAGCAGAATGTGATCCTTTATCTTTGCGGCATAATTCCGGTTGTGTGGCTCGGCCTGTTGATTGCTCCTTGCTTAAAGGATGGATTGCCCGGACTGGTTCAGCAGTTCGGATCGGTGATGCAAAACCCATTCCAGATACAGCTTTGTGAGGACAGTGTAAAAACTGTCCTCACTTTGCTTTTGGTGTACGGGATCGCCATCGGCGTATATCTTTCCACGGAGCACAATTACAGACGGCGAGAAGAGCACGGATCAGCTAAATGGGGCACGGCTGGTTCGGTCAACAAGAAATATGCCAACAAGGATAAGACGGAAAACAAGCTGCTGACGCAAAATGTCGCCATCGGCCTGGACGGAAGAAAGCACCGCAGAAACCTGAATGTGCTGGTATGCGGCGGTTCCGGTGCAGGTAAAACACGCTTCTACGCCAAGCCCAACATTATGAATGCGAATACTTCTTTTGTTGTGCTTGACCCAAAGGGTGAACTGCTCCGGGATACCGGTCATCTGCTGGAGGAGAAGGGCTATGAGATCAAAGTCCTTGACCTCATTGATATGGAGAAAAGCCATTGCTACAACCCGTTCGTGTATATCAGCAGCGATGATGATATTCAGCGGCTTACCACAAACCTCTTTAAGAACACAACGCCCAAAGGTTCGCAGACACAGGACCCGTTCTGGGATCAGACGGCAGCCATGCTGCTCAAGGCCCTTGTCTGCTATCTCCATTATGAGGCTCCGCCCGATGAGCAGAACTTCTCTATGGTCATGGAGATGATCCGAGCCGGCGATGTGAAGGAAGACAACGAGGAATACCAATCCGTTCTCGATGAGCTGTTTGAAAGATTGGAGGAACGGAACCCGGAGCATATCGCCCTCAAGTATTATCGGGCGTATCACTCCGGCAGCGCTAAGACGCTGAAATCCATCCAGATTTCCCTTGTCTCCCGTTTGGAAAAGTTCAATCTGGATTCGCTGGCCGGCATCACCCAATGCGATGAAATGGATTTGGGGCAAATCGGTGAAAGGAAAACGGCGGTATTCGCCGTGATTCCCGATAACGACAGTTCCTTCAATTTCATCGTGGGTATGCTTTATACCCAGTTGTTTCAGCAGCTCTACTATCAGGCCGACTCCGTTCACGGCGGCAGATTGCCCGTGCATGTGCATTTTGTCATGGACGAGTTTGCCAATGTCGCTCTGCCTGATGAGTTTGATAAGCTTCTATCCACCATGCGAAGCCGTGAGATTTCCGTCTCCATCATCATCCAGAACCTTGCGCAGCTGAAAGCTCTGTTCGAGAAGCAATGGGAAAGTATTGTGGGCAACTGCGATGAATTTCTGTACCTGGGCGGCAACGAGCAGAGTACCCACGAGTATGTTTCCAAGCTGCTGGGCAAGGAGACCATCGATACGAATACCTACGGACGGTCTCGCGGCAGAAACGGAAGCTATTCCACCAACTATCAGCTTGCCGGACGAGAGCTGATGACACCTGACGAAGTGCGTATGCTGGACAACCAGTACGCACTTCTTTTTATACGCGGAGAGCGCCCCATCCGGGATCTCAAGTATGACATCCTTCATCATCCCAATGTGGCGCTTACGACGGACGATTCCGCACCGGCCTATACCCACGGTGAGGATACCAGGAGCATTGCTTCCATGGCGTTCAACTTCGACAAGAAGGCTGTCAAAAACGCTGCGACGATGGAAGCCGAAAAACACGAATTCTTGCTCTACTCGGAAGAGGAGCTGGAAGAACTACTTGATGAAAAGGAGAAAAAAGACAATGAAGAAACTTAATACGAAGAAGAACATCAACAAGCTGGAGATTCCCGGCAAGATCAAGAAGGGCTACCGCATTTATGTGATGGCTGTCCTTGCCCTGACGCTTACCATGAGCATGGGTGTGACCGCCTTTGCCGCAGGCGACCCCATTACCGTCGTCAACAACCTCAGCGACTTTATCTTCGGCCTCATCCGTGCGGTCGGCCTGATTCTGCTTGGCTGGGGCATTGTACAGGTCGGTCTCAGCTTCCAGTCCCACGATCCCAGCCAGCGTTCCAACGGTTTCCTGACTCTGGCCGGCGGTGTCGTCATCACCTTTGCAAAGGAAATCCTCAACCTCATCGTCGGCTGATCCGGTTTCCGAAAAAGGGGCGGTCGCAAAGACCGCCCCGAAGGGAGGTGTAACGAATGTCGGATAACTGGGTTGTGCAGAACCTCGAAAATGCGTTGGAAGTATGGAACGATAAGCTGTCTGAGATTTGGCAGTTGATCACGCAGTCACCGCAGACATTCAAAGGTGGCTCGATTTGGTCGATTATTTGCAGCATCCACGGAGCGCTGCAGGCCATCGGCTATGCTCTGCTGGTTCTGTTCTTTGTGGTGGGAGTCGTAAAGACCTGCGGCTCCTTTGCCGAGCTGAAAAAGCCGGAGCACGCGGTGAAGTTGTTCGTCCGTTTTGCGATTGCCAAGGGTCTGATTACCTACGGCATGGAGCTGATGATGGCGATTTTGGAGATTATTCAGGGCGTGGTCAGTACGATCATGAATTCTGCCGGCTTTGGAAGCCCGCAGGCAACGGTGCTGCCGCAGGAGATCATCACGGCGGTGGAGGATTGCGGATTCTTCGAGTCTATCCCCTTGTGGGCAGTGACGCTGATCGGCGGACTGTTCATTTGGGTGCTGTCCTTCGTGATGATTCTGAGCGTCTATGGCCGCTTTTTCAAAATGTACATGTACACCGCGCTTGCGCCGGTTCCTCTTTCCGCCTTTGCCGGAGAGCCTACGCAGAACATCGGCAAGAGCTTCTTGAAAAGCTATGCGTCGGTGTGCCTGGAGGGAGCGATCATTGTTCTGGCCTGCATCATCTTCTCCGTGTTTGCGTCCAGCCCGCCTGTTGTTGATCCGAATGCAGCTCCGGCTTCTATGGTGTGGAGCTACATCGGCGAGCTGATTTTCAACATGCTCATTCTGGTCGGCGCGGTGAAGATGGCAGACCGGCTTGTGAAGGAGATGATGGGTATCTAAGTATGTCAAAGCGTGTACTGAATCAATGGCGCGGATATACCGTGGCTGATTGCGATTGCAAATATTGTCTCTATTACGGCGGCAGAAAGAAAGGCGAAGTAAATTGTCTTGCGGAGGAATGTGTCTGCAAGGAGGAACTTCAGGAGGCTCTGCGCCGGGAAAGGAATGAAAATGGAAGTCAAAATCAATAGAGAGATTCGGAACTATACCGAGTCTATGTTTTTCGGACTGTCCCTCAGACAGTTCGTTTTTTCTTTACTGGCTGTTGGCGTTGCGGTGCTTTTCTACTTTGTTTTGAAGCCCTATGTGGGAACCGAGACAGTTTCGTGGATGTGCATCCTTGGTGCTGCACCCTTTGCGGCAATGGGCTTTGTGAACTACAACGGTATGACCGCAGAGCAATTTGTGTGGGCTTGGCTCCGCAGCGAAATGCTGGAGCCCAAGCAGATCAAGTTCGAGCCGGTGAATATCTACTACGAGGCGTTGAAGGACGCGATCGATGAACGCGAAAAGGAGGTTTCCAAGCACAATGATTAAGAGCATCAAAGCAATCCTTGCACAGGACAAGGAAAAGTTTAAGGTTCCGAGAAAGGTGCAGGATCTTATTCCAATCAAGAACATCTGGCCGGATGGCATTTTTAAGGTTGGGAATAAGTTCTCTAAGTCCTTCCGATTCTCGGACATCAACTATCTGGTGGCAAGCCGCGAGGACAAAGAGAGCATGTTTCTGACATACTCGGAGCTTCTGAACAGCTTGGACAGCGGAGCTACCACGAAGATCACCATCAACAACCACAGACTGAATAGATCGGATTTTGAGGAATCCATCCTGATGCCCATGAAGCAGGACGGACTGGATGAATACCGCAAAGAGTATAACGATATGCTCTTGGACAAAGCGACCGGAGCAAACGGAATCACGCAGGAAAAGTATATTACCATTACCGTGGCCAAGAAGGACATTGAGGAAGCACGGGCATATTTTGCGAGAATCGGAGCGGATTTGACCGCCCATTTCGCAAATCTGGGTTCCAAGTGTGTGCCCCTGAACGCCGTTGAGCGGCTGCGCATTCTCCACGACTTTTATCGCCCCGGTGATGAGGCAGCATTCTCGTTTGATATGAACCGGAAGGCGCGTCTGGGGCATGATTTCCGTGACTACATCTGCCCGGACAGCGTAGAGCGCACTGCGGATCATATCAAGCTGGGCGAGAAATATGCCAGAGTGCTTTTCCTCAAGGACTACGCCAGCTATATCAAGGACAGCATGTTCTCGGAGCTGACCGAGCTAAACCGCAATCTCATGCTGTCCGTCGATGTGATCCCCATTCCTACCGATGAAGCCGTCCGTGAAGTGGAGCGCCTCTTGCTGGGCGTGGAAACGAACATCACCGGCTGGCAGAGAAGGCAGAATCAGAACAACAACTTCTCCGCTGTGGTCCCCTATGATATGGAGCTTCAGCGCAAGGAATCCAAAGAGTTTTTGGACGACCTGACCACCCGTGACCAGCGCATGATGTTTGCGGTGGTCACAATGGTGATTACCGCAGACACCAAGGAGCAGCTGGATCTGGATACGGAAACGGTGCTGTCTACGGCGAGAAAGCACATGTGCCAGATGGCAACGCTGAAGTATCAGCAGACGGATGGACTGAACACGGTGCTGCCCATCGGGACGAGGAAAATCAATGCGTTCCGAACCCTCACCACGGAGAGCCTTGCGGTACTGATGCCTTTTAAGGTGCAGGAGATCATGGATAAGGGCGGCATTTACTTCGGTGAAAATGCCATTTCCCACAATCTCATCATGTGCAATAAGGCAAATCTTCTGAACCAGTCTGCATTTCTGCTGGGCGTTCCCGGATCCGGTAAGTCGTTCTCGGCAAAGGAGCTGATTACCTTCCTCATTCTGAATACCAACGATGACATTCTGATCTGTGACCCCGAGGGAGAATACGCGCCGCTTATTGAAGCTATGGGTGATCTCGGCTCGGTGATCCGTGTGTCTGCCGGCGGCAGAGACAGATTGAACGCCATGTACATGGTGGACGGGTATGGCGAAAACAACCCCATTGTCGTAAAGTCTGAGTTCATCATGTCCCTGATCGAGCAGATCGACAAGAAGGGCGTCGGCCCGCAGCACAAGTCTATCATCGACCGCTGTATCACCAATGTGTACCGCAATGCGGCGGACACCGGGACGATCCCCACCCTTTGTACCCTCCGCGATATGCTGCTGGAACAGCCTGAACCCGAAGCAAAGCAGATCGCGCTGTCCCTTGAGCTCTATACCACCGGTTCTCTGGATATCTTCGGCAAGCAGTCCAATGTGGACCTCGACAAGCGTGTCGTGGTGTTCGATATTCACGGCCTCGGTTCCCAGCTTAAGCCCACCGGCCTGCTGGTGATCACGGACACCATGCTCAACCGTGTGACGCTGAACTGGAAGAAGGGCAAGCGCACCCATGTCTTTATTGACGAGTTCCATGTGGTGTTCGAGAACGAGTTCTCGGCGCAGTTCTTCAACTCCGCATGGCGACAGTTCCGTAAGCGCAACGCATACCCCACGGCAATTACGCAGAATGTGGAGTATCTGCTGGATTCCGTTCAGGCCAGCACCATGCTTTCCAACTCGGAATTTGTGGTTATGCTGAATCAGGCTGCCTCCGACAGAGGGCAGCTTGCCAAGCTGCTGAACATCTCCAATGAGCAGATGAGCTATATCACCAATGCCGACGCCGGCTGCGGACTGATCAAATACGGCTCTGCGCTGGTACCCTTCATCAATCGGTTCCCGCAGAACACCAAACTCTATCAGCTTATGACTACACGCCCGGGTGAGGGCAAATTTGCAAGAGGACGGGATTAACCCCGTCCTCCATTCTTTTGGGAGGAATACGAAATGAAAAAGAAAACCCTTGGAATCATCATCGTTTCCGTACTCGGCGCGGCAGCGATCTTTTGCAGCGCCATGTTTACGCATCAGTATCTGGATGCCAAGAACAGCAAGGCGGCATTTGACGATCTGACAAATCTGATTACGGAAATCGACGAGCCGCAGAAGGCCACTGAAGCGGAGAAAGCCGATCTGAGTGCAGAAGAACTGGCGGCAGCAGAGGCGGCACTGGCCCGTGAAAAGTATGACGCTCTGTTTGCGCAGAACAACGACTTTATCGGATGGATCAAGATCGATGGTACGAATGTCAATTACCCCGTCATGCAGACCCCGAACAAGCCGGACTTCTATCTGAAGCACAGCTTTGATAAATCATACAGCGACTACGGTGTTCCCTATATTGATGAGGCCT
>USDU01000025.1 GCA_900553635.1 uncultured Lachnospiraceae bacterium
GCACTCGATATAGGTGTAGTTGCCAAAACGCTCCAGAACCCGGTAATGGGTCACGGCACGCTTGCCGCCACTACGGACGATGGCCATCTTCTTGCGGTCCTGGGGATGACGGCCAAGGGGCGCGTCCACGGTGCCCTCGTCCTCCTTCAGATTGCCGCAGACAATAGCGCGATATTTTCTTGTGATGCTATGTTCCTTCAGCTGCTCTGCCAGGGCGTTATGCGCTCGGTCATTTTTGCAGACGATCAGAACGCCCGTGGTATCCTTGTCAATGCGATGGACGATACCTGGCCTCAGCACGCCGTTGATGCCGGACAGATCGCCCTTGCAATGGTACATGAGCGCATTGACCAGCGTCCCTGTATAGTGTCCCGCCGCCGGATGCACCACCATATCTTTCGGCTTATTAATGAGAATCACGTCGGAATCCTCATAGAGAATATCCAGCGGAATATCCTCCGGCAGAATTTCCGGCTCCTCCGGCTCCGGAATGGTAAGTGCAATCAAAGCGCCGGCCGCTGTCTTCGTGCTGGCCTTGACCGGTTTTCCATTCATTTGCACGCTGCCATCCTTCAGAAGCTTCTGCAGATAAGAGCGGGTAATATCCGGCAATTGTTCTGCCAGATACTTATCAATCCGAACACCTGCGTCCTCCGGACTCACCGTAAGCCGCTGTAATTCATTTTCATTCATGCTTCTTTTTCAGGCTTAAAAAGCCCAGCTCCTCATCCTTGTATACAAAGAGAATCAACACGGCCAGTAAAATCGCGCCCGCAGTCACATAACAGTCGGCCACGTTGAAAATCGGAAAATCAATCAGTTTGAAATACAGGAAATCCACCACATAGCTCTGAGCCATCCGATCAATCAGATTGCCCACCGCACCTGCGCCAAGCAGGACACCTACCACGCGTAGCGGCAGATATTTCTTATCCTCCGGCATACGGTTATAATAAAAGCCCAGGACCACCAGCACCAGGACGGTACAGAGCAGGAAAATGAGCTTCTGTCCCTGGAGAATCCCAAAAGCGGCACCCCGGTTTTCCAGGTAGTGCAGTTCAAATACGCCATCCCAGATCACGAAAGGCTTCTGATTCATCAGATGCTTCACTGCCAGCAGCTTCGTCCACTGATCGAGAGCGACGAGAAGCACTGCCGTCACAATGCCAATCAGATTATATTTCGTCTTTTTATTCATATCCTTCTTCCCCTATATGATTGCTTCGCCCAGAATCCACCGAATCGCCTCCAGAAGCTCCTCATCTGTCAGCGTCCGATCCACAAAGGCGTCTCCGATATGCCTCAGCAGCACAAATTTGATACTGCCTGCGTCCATCTTTTTATCCGATTTGGTCGCCTTTAAAACCTCCCCGGCAGAAAGTCCATCCGTCCGCACCGGAAGACCGAATTCTTTCAGGCCTTCGCAGATATAGACCAAATCTTTCTCGGAAATCAATCCCTGCTTCCAGGACAGATATGAGGCCGCCGCTGTTCCAATGGCCACACATTCCCCATGGGACATGCTGAAATTCTTCAGCTTTTCCACCGCATGTCCGATGGTATGGCCGAAATTCAGGAGCGCGCGTTCGCCCTGCTCAGTAGGATCCTGTTCCACCACCGCACGCTTTACCTTGCAGCTCTCCTCAATCATCGGAAGCAGAAAATCCATCTCGTGAGAGCGAATCGCTCTCTGATTTTCCAGCAGCCACTGAAAATACTCCCCATTCTTAATCAGACCATGCTTCAGAATCTCTCCCATGCCGGAAGCAAACTGCCGTTCCGGAAGAGTCGTAAGCACTGCCGGATTCATGTATACCAGCCTCGGCATATGGAACGCGCCGACCATATTTTTATAGCTGTCGAAGTCCACACCGGTCTTGCCTCCGATGCTGCTGTCCACCTGGGATAACAGGGTTGTGGGAATCTGGATAAAGCCAATGCCGCGCAAATATGTCGCCGCAGTGAAGCCAGTCAGATCGCCTGTTACGCCACCGCCCAGAGCTACCAGCATATCCTTGCGGTCATAATGCTTCTCGATCAGATAGGCGTAGACCTGGCGAACCGTATCCAGTGTTTTATACTCCTCGCCCGATGGAATCGTGTAGAGCTCCACAGTATCTGTCACCTTCAAAAGCTCAGCCCGCACCGCTTCCCCATAAAGCTCTCCGGCCTTCGCGTCCGCCACGATACAGAGCTTCCGACCTTCCACTCCCAGGGTCTTTACCTGCTCGCCAAGCTTCGTAAAATCCGCTTTCAGGATAATATTATAACAGAACTTCCCATCCTTTCGAACCGGAAGCACACGCATATTTTCGTCCATATCGATGTCCTCCATCTTCTGTCTCTCAGATATATCTCCACAGGGTCACATACTCCCGGCCTTTCTTTGACTGGCCTCCCGTTCCCTGAAACCGAAACCGTCCCATGCCCCGCACGGACACCAGATCACCTTCTTTGGGTTCATAACCGTTAGATGTGACTAATTTACCGTTTACAAAGACCTTGCCGCCCTCGATGAGTCCGGTCAGGCTGCTGCGGGAAGCATTAAACGCCAGCGCCAGCAGCTTGTCAAGCCTTACCGACGCCACCGTACCGCCCACCTCTTTGTATTTAGGCTCATAGTGAAAGTCTTCCGCTTCCACCTGCTCCACATAGACGCTTGTGTGCCGGATCCGGGTCAGATTTTCCCGGATAAAATCCGCCATCCGTTCCAGGCAGAACAGATAAGCCGCGTCGTCCTCTACGAGAATATCCCCCAGGCATGTTCGTTCCAGCCCCAGATTCAAAATTGCCCCCAGATAATCCCGATGATTTAAGCTTTCCGCAAACTTCACGTTCAACGGTGTCATTTTCAGGCAGCAAATCGGATAATCAGCATAAAAGACAGGAGCCTCAGGACGAAATACCGCTATCTGACGCTCCGCCAATTCATAGCCGCCGAAACTCTCCATCTTCAGATAGGAGAACTCCGGACGCAGGCTCTGAAAAATATTCAGTTCATTTAGATTCAGAAAGTCGGAAAATACAGCAATTCCGCGCTGATAGGCCGTACGGGCCAAATCCCGGAAATGCTTTTCCAGCTGTTGTTCTTCTCTTGTCATCATTACTTATTATACACAGACGGAAGATCCAGGGAACCGCTTAAAATATCCTGCAGATCACCGGAGATATCCACATTCTTCGGCGTAACCAGGAAAATGTAACCGGACACCTTCTGCAGATGACCGCCAATGGCATAGCAGCCGCCGGAGGTAAAATCAATAATCCTCTGAGCTACATCCACATCCAGTCCCTCAAAATTCAGGACTACGGTGCGGTTGCTGAGCAGGGTATCCATAACCTCCAGAGAATCCTCGTAGCTGGTCGGCTTAATCACACAGACCTCCATGCCGTTACCACTTCTTCTCTGGGCCTGTCGAATCGGAGTTACCTTGGCAGATTTTGCGGAAGCAGCATCCTCCGGAAAATCATCCTCTGTGTCCTCGTCCTTCTTTTTCTTAAAAATGCTTTTCTTAGGCTTATCGTCGTAGTCGTCCTCGTAGTCGTAATCATCCTCATAATCGTCATACTCGTCGTCACCGCCGAGCTTCATGACATCCAGAAATTTATCGATTACACTCATACCGCTGTCTCCAATCTATTCTTTTTAGATATTGTAATTTCTTTCTCCAAAAATGCCTGTCCCCACGCGCACCATGGTAGCGCCTTCTTCGATAGCTACCTGATAATCGCCGGTCATGCCCATGGACAAGACATCCATAGATACATTATCAATATTTTTGTTCTTGATGTCAACAGATAATTGCTTTAATCTGGAAAAATGTACCCGGTTCTCCTCCGGATCTTCCACATAGGGCGCTATGGTCATCAGCCCTTTTATCTGAATGGACGGAAGCTTGGCGATTTCACGCACCAGACCTTCCGTTTCCTCCAAAGTGACACCGAACTTGCTCTCCTCGCCGGCTACATTGACTTCGATAAGCACCGGAACCGTGACGCCTTTCTTCACGCCCTCTTCGCTGATGGTCTCTGCCAGCCGCATAGAATCCACGGAATGAATCAGGCAGGCTTTATCCACCACATATTTGACCTTATTGCGCTGCAGATGGCCGATCAGGTGCCAGTGAATATCTTTCGGCAGCACCTCGTATTTGTCCACAAGCTCCTGAACCTTATTTTCCCCGAAATCCCGTGTGCCGCCCGGAAGCAGTTCCTCAATCATCGACACGGGCTTGGTCTTGCTGACCGCAATCAGGGTCACCTCATCCCGGGAACGTCCTGCGCGCGCACATGCCTCGCATATATGCTTCTCTACCTCTGCAAGATTTTCCACTACCATACTCATATTTTGCTCCTCCTGGTATCTCCTAATAAATTACCTGATCCTCCGTGACAGTCGCCGCGTTCAGCACTATCCGATCGTACACGGACAGTCCGAAGCTGGTTCCCTCTTTCACAATACTGTACTCCTCATTTTCGTAGAGAACCTCCACCCGGCGGAAAATCGTGTAACCCTTGTTAATATTATAGACGCCTGTAAGCTTCGCGGTCTGCCCCACCTGATAAGTTTCCGACGAATCTGTCTTCACCAGCAAATCTCCACTCACAAGCTTCTTCTTGGAAGTGCTGAAGCTCTCCTCTTCCGGATCCACATAGGCATTTTCTTCATCCTGATAGTAAATCGTACAATCCACAAACTGCGCAGTCACTGCGCCGTCCTCTCCGGTCACCTGTTTCATGAAGCCGGTGTCATTTTCCACCTTAGTCAGATAAGCTGCAGGAATCACATAGAAATCCTTCTCCGTAATGGCCGTCTTCGGAATCTTCAGACCCGAAGTCTCGTCGCGCAGTACCTCAAAGCTCAGATATCTCTCATTTGCGTAGCGCACCATGGAATTTACAAAAGAAAGCACGCCATAGGCCTGTCCGTCCCGATATTCCACAGTCACAGAAGGCCACACCGCCTCCCCGTCCTTATCAAACTGTATCTGTATGTAGGTGGTTCCCTGTGTTACCGTACCGTCCTCCGCAGTCCGCTGATTGGCCTGCATCTTATCCAGGATATAGCTTTCCATCTCTGCGTCCAGCGGAAATACCAGCTTCCAGTTTTCGTCCGTCACCAGCTTATAGGCCGGATCCCCGGAACTGACCAGTTCATTGGTCCGCAGATTCTGCCGCTGATATTTTGTCTCGTCAAACCAGTCCGCATTCAAATCATCGAGGCTGGCATCCTCATAGCCGTCTATATAATACTCCACCACTCCGGCCGTGGCCGCGTTGTACCGCGTGAACAGGGCGCTGTTGTCATCCGCAGCGCTGTCCAGCTTGTCAATCATATTCTGGTTGACAAGCTCCAGAATCGTGCTGTCTACATTCGTTTTAAAATTGTATACACTGTCAAATTCCATATCAGAAAAACTGCTCATATAAGTGCTGATTTGCGAACGAAGCTCTGCGTAATCCTCTTCACCCAAACTGATGTCTCCCGCGTTTTCCTGCAAAATATCCGCCATTTTGCCGCTCTCATCCAACGTATAAACCGTCGAGAGGACCGACACCTTCTCACTTTCCGACGCATAATAATTGATATAACCTGTCTTTTCCGTAGAATATACCTGCTCCGTCCGCAAGGCAATACCCGTATAGCGGTAATCCGTCGCAAGATTTCCCTCTATGACCTCATACCCGGAGATATGCGTCGAAGTAAAATACATATAAATACAGATAATCAGATAGATGGCAATAAACCCGAAGAAGACAACACCCACATTCAGGGTCCGCCCCATTCTGACTACCTTTTTTCTCTTTTTCCCGGTTTTTGCCACCAGTCAATTTCCTCCATACTTAACGAGAGGACGCCCTGAAAACAGGGCATCCTCTTATGTATTGTGCAGAAATAAAATCATTTAACTAACAGGAAATGATAACCTGCTCTTTCGCGAATTCAGGAAGCTGGTTCTCTTCAACGGAAATGCTCAGACAGAAGTTTACCTTGAACTGCTCGCTGATGGCGTTCAGCTGAGTCAGCGCATCTGTCAGATCCTCTCCCTCCAGATGGGCGATTTTCAGAAAGCTGTCCAGATACATCTGCTCCAGGTCGTAATCCTGTGAAATAATACCACAGATAAAACCGATGAACTCATCACAGTTCTTAAGCGGATAATCAGCTACATTGATAAGACGAACCTTGTTGTCAAGCTCATGCATATGCTTGGTATTCTTATCCAGGTATACGATGTTGCCTGACGCTGTCTTAATCTGGTTGTTTACTCTGTCCAGCAAATGCTTTGTCTTTCCGTCTCCCTTACTTCCTACAATTAACTGCACCATAGCCGTGTCCTCCTTGGTTTTCCCATTTTTCTTTTAAAGGCTGTTCGATCCTTTTTTAGATAATAACAGTATAGTCGATCTGCCCTAAAAACACAACTATTATTTACTTTTTTTCCGACTAATTATACAATCTAGTTATATAATTCTCTCCACTCCATGTCGCCGCGATCCAGAGCCTTAATTAGAAGCTCCGCCGTAGCCAGGTTAGTCGCCAGCGGGATATTGTACATATCGCAGAGCTTCACCACGTTGTTCACGTCCGGCTCGTGCTGCTTGGGATTCAGCGGATCGCGCAGAAAGATAACCAGATCCATCTGGTTATGCTCGATCTGTGCCGCCAGCTGCTGACCACCGCCCAGATGGCCCGCCAGGTACTTATGCACATTCAGATTCGTAACCTCCACGATCAACCGGCCGGTGGTACCCGTCGCATAGAGTTCATGTTTGCTGAGAATTCCTCTGTACGCAATACAGAAATTCTGCATCAGTTTCTTTTTTGCATCATGTGCGATTAATCCAATGTTCATAGGAACACCCCCAAAGTTAGTATTTTTTCGGCTGCAAGCCGACATTTAACACAAATCCTATGGCCATAAACAGCGTCAAAAGCGACGTCAGTCCATAGCTCACAAAGGGCAGCGGGATTCCCGTATTCGGAAAAATCCCCGTTGCGACGCAGATGTTGACAAAACTCTGAAACCCGATATAGCCAGCCACTCCGCAACAGATCAGCGTACCCGAAAAATCTCGCGATTTCTTACCAATCCAGATACATTCTATCACAATTAACGCCAATAGTAAAATAATTGTTGCACAGCCGATAAATCCAAGCTCTTCCCCGGCCACCGCAAAGATAAAATCCGTCTGGGGCTCAGCAATGAAACTGCCGTTCTTTACGGAAGAAACCAGATTATTGTTCAGCCCCTTCCCCACCAGCTGGCCGGAACCGATGGCCATGATGGAATTCTGCTGCTGATAGGCGTTATCCGCGTACTGGGTCGGATTCAGCCAGGCCATAATTCGAAGCCAGGCGTAATGGTCGAGAAGCTTCTGATCCGGCTGCATAATCAGGCTGATGAAAATCACCGCTGCCGGGATTCCCACCGCCAGCGCTCCGCCGATGAGCTTGTAGCTTAAACCCGAGATAAAAAGCAGGATAGCAAAGGTCATGCAGATGGAAATGGTCGTGGATAGATCCGGCTGGCTCTTAATCAGAGCCGCGGGCACCGCAAAGAGCGCCGCCATCAATCCCAGCACCTTCCAGGTATTCAGATTTTCTCTGTACTTTTCCAGCATTTTCGCGAAAAACAGAATCAGTAAAAGCTTGGACAGCTCTGAGGGCTGAAAACGGAAACCGCCTATCTTCAGCCACCGAACCGCTCCATTGGCGTCATCGCCCAAGGGCGTCTTTACCAAAAGTAAAAGCACCAGGTTAAAGGCATATATCAGCCAGTAAAACTTCAAAACCCAGGTGTAATCAATCAATGAGACTACAATCATGGCCACGGTTCCCAGAAATAGTCCCAGAATCTGCTGACTCTGTACGGATTTTTCCGCGCTTCCGATAACCAGGATTCCGATAATACTGATCGCATACACATAACACACAAGTCTGAATCTGTAATCCCTCAATCGATACTGTTTTAACATAATACTCCTCTTATACCTGAGATTATCCCTACCGCAGCTGATCCTTGTGCTTCAGATCCTTAATCGGAATATTGGCGCACAGGGCCGGCACATGGCCGTTCTGCCCGTCGGATTCGGTCTGGGTAATCTGGATGTCCAGATTTTCACAGTCGATCTCCATATATTTTGAGATAACCTTGATAATATCGTTCTTAATCAGTTCCATTACTTCAGGGGAACAGTTTGCCCGGTCAGAGATCAAAAGCAGCTTGAGTCTGTCTTTGGCCACGTCTCCTGAACTCTTTCTCCGGAAAAAATCCATTAATGCCATTTTCCTTCCCCCCCTTTACTTATTTGAACAGCTTTGCCAGCTTTGAGAAAAATCCGTTGTTCACATCCAGATTCATCAGCGGCACATCTTCGCCCATGATACGCTTACAGATATTCATGTAGGCAGTTCCGGCCAGAGAAGAATCACCGGCCAGCGGCTCGCCCTGGTTGGTGGCCACTACGATGCTCTCGTCGTCCGGTACGGCTCCGATGAGATCGATGGCCAGGATATCAATAACGTCCTCAATGGACATCATATCGCCGCGCTTTACCATATCCATGCGCAGACGATTCACGATCAGATTGATCTTGTGGATGTCATTGGCTTCCAGAAGACCGATGATGCGGTCCGCGTCGCGGATAGCAGAGACCTCCGGCGTAGTCACGATAAGCGCCCGGTCCGCTGCGGCGATGGCGTTCTTAAAGCCCTGCTCAATACCTGCGGGGCAGTCCAGCAGTATGTAGTCAAACTCAGGCTTAAGCTCCTCGATAAGCTTCTTCATCTGTTCCGGATTCACCGCTGTCTTATCACGCGTCTGAGCCGAAGGAAGGAGGAAGAGGTTGGAATACCGCTTGTCCTTGATGAGCGCCTGCTTCATCCGGCAGTTGCCCTCTACCACGTCTACCAGATTGTATACAATCCGGTTTTCCAGTCCCATAACCACATCCAGATTCCGCAGTCCGATATCTGTATCGATCATTACCACACTTTTACCCAGCTTCGCAAGTCCCGTTCCAATATTCGCGGTGGATGTGGTTTTACCCACGCCGCCTTTACCGGATGTAATTACAATTACTTCACTCATACCTTTTTTCCTCCAAAGATTTTCTTATAATTTGATATCATTTAATACATCTTTTGTAATGGGTTCTATATAAATGTTCCCATCTTCCACAAAGGCAATCTTCGGCGTGTCATCTGCTTTCTTCTTCCGTACCGCCGCGCCGTCGGAGCTGCGGGCTATCACATCGCCAATCCGAATCTGCATGGGATCCATGGAAAGAGCCGCCACAAAGGCTGCTTCATTACCGGCTGCACCCACAAACACATTGCCCTTCAGAGTTCCAAGTACGATTACATTTCCCTTGGATACCACCCGGGCTCCCGGATTGACGTCTCCCAGAATAATGATGCTGGTTTCTGATTCCAGTACCTGGCCGGAACGTAAGGTTCCTTTATAGAAACGCCCATCCTGCAGATTGGTCAGGTCATGCTCCGACGGGCTTGCAGCTGCCCCTGCCACCTGATCCACCGCCTGCTTCATATGCTGCTCGGTCACCTGATTTTCATCCACCAGGCAGACCACTTGAATTTGGCAACTCTTTCCTATGACATCCGCCAGTTCCTGTTCCTCCGCCATGCTTAAAGTTCTTCCCTGAAAGCACAGGGCCATCTGGGCGTTTCCAAAAAATTTGGCGGAAGCGCTGAATTTCTCAGCTACTTCTTTCTTTATGGTCTCCCAGTCAGGCTTCTCATCCAGAATGACAATCAGCCCGTACCGGTTACTTTTGATGATAACTGATTGATTCGACATCACTTTCACTCCTAATCCCCGATTGTCTGTCCGCTGGAACCGCTGGCAGTTCCGCTTAAGATATCTTCCTCATCCGCAAGGTTAAAGTAATATTTGAACACATCCGCGCCCACCTCCGCACAGTTTGCGGATGTATAACCGTTAGCGATACGTACGGCAATGGCAATTTCCGGCGACTCGTAAGGCGCGAAGCCCACAAATAACGCATGGTTCGGATGGCTCTTACTCTGCTGCGCCGTACCGGTCTTACCCGCCACATTGAGTCCCAGATCACTCAAAGCACTCAAAGATTTGGTGTTCTCAGCCACCAGGCGCATACCCTGCTGCACTGCATTCCAGCTGCTGTCCGCAATCTGTACCTGATTGTGCAGCTTTGGCTGATACTCCTCGATCAGCGTACCATCTGTCTCTGTCAGTTTATCAAGGAGCGTCAGGTCATAGCAATTTCCCCGGTTCGCCAACGTTGCCACATAGCGGGCGATATGGGAAAGGGAATAGCTGTTGGTACCCTGTCCGATGGCGGAACGTACCGCGTCCTTATCAGAAATCCGCGGCTCGTACTCGGAAAGCTCCAGACCGGATTTATCTCCCAGCCCAAACATTCTGGCATATTTTTCCAGTGCCGTCAGACCTTTGTCCACATTGTATCCTCCGGCGCTCCGACCGCCTGCCAGACGGTAACCCACTTCATAGAAGAACACATTACAGGAATCACGAATAGCCGTAGTCACTGTCTCATTGCCGTGATGTCCGCCATACTGGTTAAAAATCCAGCAGGTGGGCGACGGCGTAATCTCCGTAAATACGCCGGACGCATAAATCGTTGTTGAGGGGGTAATCACGCCCTCTTCCAGACCCGCAATCGCTGTAATCGGCTTGAACGTAGAACCGGGCGCCAGATTTTCCTGGGTCACACGGTTGACAAAGGGTGATGACAGGTCTTTTCGCAGGCTGTTGTAATAATCGGAATCCATCACATTGGTCAGACGGTTGTTATCATAGCTGGGATACGTGACACAGGCCAGAGTCTGACCGGTCTTCACATCCACAATCACAACGCCGCCGCTGCAGGGCTCCAAAGCCAGCTGAGCCGGCGTGATCTCCAGATTCCGAATCTTGTCCAACATGAATGTGTAGGAACTGAGCGCTCCGGAATTCAGCCTGGATACGGTATCCTCATCATATTCTAACACATTCTGGTCATATAACAAAAGACAAATTTCTCTGCCTGAGAGCTGATCGTCCAACAACATATACTTGTACAGCATTTTCCCGAATTCCGCGTCATCCATCAGGGTGTCCCGGATATAGTCCAGCACTGACTGGTAAATCTCCGTGGAATCCAGGTAAGGATTGTCGCCCGAAATCTTCGTTACGTCGATCCAGTTTTTGGAAATTGCGTACTGCAGATATTCCCGCAGGCTGATGGTCTCGTCGGTGGTCCAGGCGATATAAGTGGCATCCGAAGTATCCACAGCATCCTTCATCAGCACCTGATTATCTCCCATCAGCACATTGGCCACGATATAACTCATATAATTTTTCATCTCTTTGGAGAGGTTCTGATAAGCCGCCGCGTTTTGTGAATTCAGCTCCGCAATCAGGCTGTCCACCGTATTCTGCAGCTTCACCTGGAAACGGCTGTATACGCTCTTTTCCAGATCCGTGGCGTCGTCCGCGTTAAAATGAGTCGTATCAATAATATAATTGTTGATCAACGCATAATATACATCGTAGATCGGAATCATAATCTTGGCAGCGCTGGCATTGGGACCCGGATTGTACTCCTTGGTATTCTGAATCTTGGAAATCAAAATACCGGCCAGCTTCTGCTCCAGAATATTGTAGCAGGCCATCTGCAGGTTCTTGTCAATGGTCAGATAGACGTCATTGCCCGGAACCGCGTCCTTCTGTTCGGCCACCTCCAAAATCCGGCCCACGCTGTCCACGTACATCTTTTCGTAGCCCTTGGTTCCCTGAAGTTCTGTCTCCATATACTGCTCGATACCTGATTTTCCCACGATATCGTTGAGCTCATAGTCGGGGTTCTCCTCCTGCAGGCTGTCCAGCTCATCCTGGGACGCCTTTCCGATATAACCGATGATCGGCGCGAAATATTCGCTGTCCGGATAGACTCTCCGGCTGCTCTCCTCGATCTCCGCGCCCTGCAGCTCGCTCTGATTTTCCAAAACTGCCGCTACGGTCTCCTCGGATACATCCGTAGCCACAGTGGTCGCCACGTAACGCTTATAGTTATTAGCGGAGATGCCAAACCGGATGGTCGCGATCTGCAGCTGCTCCTCAGGCGTATATCCTGCTACGGAAATGCCGTATTTCTGCTGTTCCTCTTCCGTATAGGAGCTGCGGATATCGTATTTTTTCTCACCACACATATACGCCATCAGCTCGTCTGCAGTGGCAAGCTCCTGCTTGGGCTCCAGCTCGCTGATCTTATTCTTGCCATATACGTCCGCTTTTAAACGGAGAAGGGAATTTCCTTCCAGGGAATATTCATAATGTCCGTTGTTGTATACAATCCCCAAATCGCTGACAACGCTGTCCCCGTTCTTCTCAATCAGCTGAATCAGCCGATAGATGGTATCATTGAGCTTGGGATTCTTGGTTTTGCTGGCATAGGTGCCGTTATCCTGGATGGTTACCGAATAGGACAGCTCGCTGTACGCAAGCAGCTCTCCGTTCCGATCGTAGATGTTTCCCCTGGTACTGGCCACCGACACCTCGCGCTCGGTCTTCAGGGAAAAGGATTCCTGATAGTCACCGCCCTTTACAATCTGCAGATAAAACACCCGTTGCAAAAGAATGCCAAACAGGACCACGAAAGCCACGCCCAGTACAAAGATACGTGATTTTATTAAATTATTTAAGGCTTCTTTGATTTCGTCCAACAATCGTTTCTAACTCCTCTGTCTTATTGTCCGTCTGTCCCCGCCTCATTGTTATCGTTATAAGGGATCACGGGAGAAATGATTTTGCTCTCTCCCTCCTCTTTTTCCTTCTTCTCCAGCCAGTGATTCAGCGACCGGATCACCCGGTAGAACACAATGGTCACCACGACGGTATACACCAGCTCCGGAAGAATAATGTGCGCAAAATAGAATCCGAACTGGAACCGGCTCCGCAAAAGGAACAGGAAAAAATAGACGCTCAGTCCATACACCAGCTCTGACAGCGCTATCCAGACCATGGGAAGCTTGATATCCTCATCGTAGAACATCCGATGAAACAGGCCGCTTCCGTATCCCAGGAACATGTACAGAAGACTGTAAAAGCCAAACAGCTGACCGAAGAAAATGTCTGTCAGCAGTCCGGAAAAGAAACCTACTGCCATGCCCTCCTTTTCTCCCCGCATGAACCCTAAGGAGGATGTCACAATCAGCAGCAGATTTGGCACAATTCCGGCCAGGGACAGTGTCTGGAACACGGTACACTGCAGGATAAAGCATACGATAATCAGAAGAGCTTCTATGATTTTACGTCTCATCCTTTTCACTCCTGTCCTATTCTTCCTCGGTCTGCTTCAAATCGGTAATAACGAGCACCGAATGCAGATGCTCAAAATCCACAGCCGGAGTCAGCGTACCGGAACGGGTCAGGTTATTGGAATCCAGACTCAGTTCATTGATATAGCCGATCAGCAGCCCCGCGTGATACTTGTCGCTTACATGGGAAGTCACCACCGTGTCACCGATGCTGGCCTTTCCTTCCGTATCCCGCAGCTGGTAAAGCTGAATCAGGCCGGACTCCATCAACTGCAAATCTCCCTTTACAAAGCAGAGATCGGAGGTGGAAAGCACCTGGGCGCTGACCTCGCTCATATCGTCGATGATGGAGCGCACCTGCGCCCAGTTGTCACCCACCTTGGTAATAATACCAACCAAGCCGCTGCCTGCGATAACGTTCATATCTGCCGCCAGACCGTCCCTGCTGCCCTTGTCAATAACAAAGGTGTTGAACCAGTTACCGGAGTCGCTGGCAATGATGTTGGCCGCCACCTTGTTATACTCTCCATAGGTCTGATCCAGATTATAGAGATCCTCCAGTTCCTGCAGCCGGTACTGATTCTGCATCAGCCGGCTGTTCTCCAGGGTCAGGGCGTCCACCTGCTCCTGCAGGGCCTGCTTCTCCGCCTGGGCGTCCGCCAGATCCTGCAGGCTGTCGCTCTTATCCCGGAACCAGCCGCCCACGCTGTTGATCCCCCGCTCAAAGGGCACGAACACGTAGCCGGTGATCCGCCCCAGAGTGCTGCCCGCAAAGCCGGTGGCGTAGGACGCGTACATCATTCCGATACAAAGAATCGCCAGCACCGCAAATATGTACTTTGGCGGTACTGTAAAATGATTTTTCTTCTTCATACTTCACCTGATATTACTTAGTTATAGTTCTGCTCTTTGGTCACGAAGGTCAGGCTCTTGAACTCCTTCTCCTTGATCACTCGCTCAAGCCCCCTGGCCACGCACTCCTCCGGCTTCTCCACCAGATTCACCTTGATATTGGTGGCGTCCGCGATGAGCTTGTCCAGACCCTTTAAGTTGGCCACGCCGCCGGTCAGGAAGATGCCGTTGCGGATGATATCCACACCAAGCTCGGGCGGGGTTCTCTCCAGAATCACTTTGATGGCATCCACGATAGACTTCAGATTCTCCGCAATGGCATTTGCCACGAAGTCCGCGGTAATCTCCAGAAGGGCCGGAAGTCCCAGAGCCATATTGCGGCCACAGATTTCCCGCTTGGATGTAGTGTCGCCCGGCTGATAACCCAGCTCATTTTTCAGAATCTCGGCAGTTTTATTGCCGATGAAATAACCATACTCCCGGCGGATGGCATTGGCGATGGCCTCGTCGATCTTATTGCCGCCGTTCTTAATCAGCTTGCTGGTTACGGTTCCGCCCAGAGACAGGATGGAAATCTCCGTGGTATCCGCTCCCACATCTACGATCATGATACCCTGGGACTGCATCACATCCAGACCCAGACCCAGACCTGCCGCCACCGGCTTGTCAATCATCTGGATATTCTTGGACTTGAGGCCTGTTCCCTGAATCAGCGTGCTGAACACACGATCCTGCACATCGGTAGGCAGCGCAACCACAAACTCCGCGCCCTTTAAATTGCCCTTGGTATGGGTCTCCAGAAAAGCCTTCAGGAACTCCTGCATATAGGTAATGCTGGCTACGGTTCCGAAGGACATGGGGTAAAGCACCTCGATATTGGACGGCGCCTTCTCATGCATTTCGAAGGCCTCGTCGCCGTAGGCAATCATTCCCTTCTTCTCCTCGATGGCCACCATATTCTTTTCGCAGTAAATGGTATCGCTCTCCTTACTGTAGATCTTGATGCTGCTTGTACCAAAGTCGCATCCAAAACTCTGTGCAGACATGTCTTTCTCCTCACTTTCTTCTAAACTCTTATTCTTCAGATAGTATTCCCCGCTCCTGAAAGGAGCTATAACAATGATCACCTATAATAATATGATCCAAAAGCTGGATACCCAGCATTTCTCCTGTTTTGTAAATGCGGCGCGTCATCCGGATATCCTCAGGGCTTGGAGCCGCATCGCCGCTGGGATGATTGTGTACCAGCACCATGCGCACCGCCCGGCATTCCAGCGCCTCCATAAAAATCTCCCTAGGGGAAACCAGCGACGCGTTAACCGTGCCCTGGAACATGAGCTTTTCTTTCAGAAGTTTATTTCTGGTATTCAGAAAAAGCACATGCAACTGTTCCTGCTCCGCGTAACGCAGCTCCTCCATGAAATAATCCGCAATCGTCTCCGGTGTGTCAAAGGCAAGACGTTCAGCCGCTTTCGCTTTTGCCATCCGGGCCGCCAGCTCCGCCACACATTTCAGCTGCACAGCCTTCACCTGTCCGATCCCCCGGACGTCCATCAGACGCTCCATGGAAATCCGATTCAGGCCCTTCAGGCCTTCGCAGCCCGGCAGGCTTAAGATCCTTCCCGCCAGCTGACAGGCATTTTCCCCCCGGGTGCCCGTCCGCATAACCACGGCCAACAATTCCGCGTCGGAAAGAGCAGCTGCTCCGGCTTTCACACATTTTTCATAAGGACGTTCTTCCTTATATAATTCTTTCATGGTTGTTGTACTCATATTCGTTCCTTTCTGCTCTCCAGGCAGCGGATAACGACAGAACAACCATTTTCTGAAACCGATGCTTTACAGCTTCCGGTATATAATAATCGCGATCACCACGCCCAGGATGCTGGCAATCGAGATATGGATGGTCAGGCCAAAGGTCAGAATCAGCAGCCCCAAATCCAGCACAATCGGATTCTCCAGACCGAAGCTCTGTCCGTAATTCAGCCAGCTAAGGCCTGATACATTGGCTGTCAGCATGCCGATAAAGCCTCCCAATACGATGCCGGAAAGCAGCATAATCAGCAGCACCCAGCCGTTCTTTGATCTCATAAACTCCCTCCGTCTTTTGTCTACATATCACATTTTATCATAGCACAAAGGCTTTCTCTTGTATACAAAAAAAATCCTAAAGTTCTCTTAAGTTGTCGCCAGGTTCTGACAGAATCTTCCTGCAATCGCCTCTGCGGTTTTCACGCCGTCCATGGCCGCGGAAGTGATCCCGCCCGCGTAGCCCGCGCCCTCGCCACAGGGATAAAGTCCCCGCACCGCGCTCTCCTGGCCGTCGTCTCTGAGGATACGCACCGGTGACGAGGTCCGGCTCTCCACGCCGGACAGCACCGCGTCCGCCCGGGCAAAGCCCGGAATCAGATGCTCCGATCCCACGATACCCTCTTCCAGGGCCGCCGACAGCTCCGCCGGGAAGATGCCGCGCACATCGCCGAAAGTCCAGGCTCCCTTGATACAGGGTTCAATTTCTCCCAGATTTTTACTTATCACATGCTGCCGGAAATCACCCAGCAGCTGCACCGGCACCCGGCCGCCGCCTGTCCGGTATGCCGCCCGCTCCAGCTTCCGCTGAAACTCCACGCCGGACAACAGATCGCTGCCGCCGAAATCTTCCGGACGCACGGTCACAATCATGGCGCTGTTGGCGTTACGGCTGTCTCTGGCCTGGTAACTCATGCCGTTGACCGCAAGGCCGCCCTCCTCCGAGGAAGCGTTGACCACGTACCCGCCAGGGCACATGCAAAAAGAATAGACGCCCCGGCCGCCGCCGACTTTACGGGTCACCTTGTAGGCAGCTGTGGGCAGTCCCTTCGGATACCCCTCGCCATACTGGCTCACATTGATCATTTCCTGGGGATGCTCAATCCGCACGCCAACCGCAAAGGCTTTCCGCTCCATGGGGACGGCCCTGCTTTTCAGCATGGCAAAGGTATCCCGGGCGCTGTGGCCGATGGCCAGCACCAGCACCTCCGCCTCCAGATAATCCGCTTCCTGTTCCG
>USDU01000026.1 GCA_900553635.1 uncultured Lachnospiraceae bacterium
CCTCCACGGCTATTCTGGCGAAATCTATGATAATTGAGAAGCCCGCCGGATATTCCGTAAGCGAGGCAGCGCGAATCGGGGAAACGGTTTCTTACGAAAGCACGCCGGTTTCAGAGACCACTCCGGAGAATCTGATTGTGATTATGAACGAGAGCCTGTCGGATATGCGTGTTATCCGGGATTTTCAGACGAATCAGGAGTATTTTCCGTTTATCAGCAGTCTTACCGATAATACCATCCGGGGCAATCTGTATGTGCAGGTGTTTGGCGGAGGAACCAGTAATACAGAGTATGAGGTCCTGACCGGCCACAGCATGGCGCTTCTGCCCTATGTAATCAGCGCGTACCAGGCTTACTGCCATCCGGAGGAATACGGTATGGCCAGCACATTGAAGGCCCAGGGCTATACCACGGTGGCCATGTATCCCAATATCTCGGGAAACTGGAATCGGAAAAATGTATATCAGTATATGGGATTTGACGAATTCATTTCCAGCGGCGGATTCCAGGAGGCGGAGCGGCTTCGCAATTATGTCAGCGATCTGGGAGATTATCAGCGGCTGATAGAACGTTACGAGGAAAAGGAGCCGGGAGAAAAGCTGTTTGTGTTTAATGTAACCATGCAGAATCACGGGGGCTATGAGGAAGCATTTCCGGATTTCCGGCAGGAAATACAGGCCGGAGGCGATGTGGCGGGATACGAGCAGGCGGATCGCTATCTGTCGCTGATGAAAAAGTCAGATGAAGCCTTTGCCTATCTGCTGGATTATTTTTCACGGGTGGAGGAACCGACAATGATCGTGATGTTTGGCGATCATCAGGCTGCCATTGAAAATGGGTTTTATGAAGCATTGTATGGAAAATCCATGAAAGAGCTGACAGCGGAGGAAGCGGATAAGCAGTATGTGACGCCATTTATCATCTGGACCAATTATGAGCTGGAGAGTCAGGAGATAGACAAAATCAGCGCCAATTATCTGGGGGCGAAGATTCTCGAGACGGCCAACCTGGAACTCACAGATTATGATAAGCTGCTTCTGAAGACCTGGGACTCGGTCCCTGCCCTTACGAAAAATGGTTACTATCTGGCGGATGGCAGCTATACAGCCTGGGGTAAAAATACGGAAAAGCCGGAGGAGCTGTTGGATTATCAGAAGCTGGAATACAATGCCGTGGCGGATCGGAAAAACCGAATCGACGAACTCTTTACTATCACACCTTAGGAGATGACATGAAAAAAAAGTTCATAATAACAGCGATCCTCATCCTGGCGGCCGGCGTCGGAGGATATGGGCTTCATCAGTATCTGTATGTGGAGGCAATCACGGACGTCCAAATCTTAAATATGCCGGAGGACGGATATACGCTCACCCGCTATACACAGGAAGCGCGGACGCCCATTGCGGCAAAGGCCGGGACGCGAAATAAGCTGGCGGATACGGCGCTTCGCTATGAGTCCTCCGACCCGGTGGTGGCGGAGGTGACGGATGAGGGCGTATTGATTGGACACACGCCCGGCACAACGGCTGTGCGGGTGACTGCTGTCGGAAATCCGAAGGTGTATACGGAGGTGCCGGTAACGGTGGTACAGAAGGCTGTCCGCATGGAAGTCTCCCTGCCGGAGGAGCTTCCGGCCAATGAGTACTATTATCTGGTGCATCGGGGGGACAGCGTATCCTTTCAGCTAAAGCCCACACCGGCCAACGCGCAGGTGGAAAATGTCACCTATGAAAGCAGTCGTCCGGATGTGGCCTACGTGACGGAGCGTGGCGAAATCCGGGCGTTCAAGGGCGGAACCACGCTGGTCAGCGTCTACTGGACAGGACCCTACACGCCGGAGGGACAGAAGGAGCTGCTGGGTGAATTCTGGCTGAATGTGTGCCGCCGGGGCGATCACGACAGTCTGGCCCGCCATGAAATCCAGTGGTATGAGGAAAGCTGCCTTATTGCCCATGCCCTGGGAAATGCGGGCGAGTATAAATACACGAATACCCGGGACGCCCTGGAGGAGTCCATTTCCGAAGGCTTCAAAATCATCGAGGTGGATCTGGCCAAGACGTCTGACGGTGAGATTGTCTGCCGCCACAACTGGAAGAAGGATACCTTTGACGTGTCCTATGACGGGCACATTCCGGATCTGGCCACCTTTGAGCGGGAAAAATACTACGGAACCCTGACGACACTGACGGCCAGAGGCCTTCTGGAAATCTGGTCGGAGCATCCGGAGCTTTATTTTATCACCGATGTGAAGCAGGATGAAAACACCGATTTGCCCGAGGTCATGGAGAAATTGGTGGCCCTGGCCCGGGAAATGGGACAGGAAAAACTGCTGGATCGTCTGATTGTGCAGTTGTATAATGCGGAAGATTATGATAAAATCAATGCGATTTATTCCATGAAGCACTGGCTGTTTACCTTCTATCAGCTGCCGAAGACGACGGAAGCAGAGGAAGCGGCGGCCAAATACTCCAAGGAGATGAATTTCGGAGCTTTCACGGTGCCGGTCAAGTGGAAGAAGACCGCCTACTTCGTGAACCTGGCGGCGGACAATAAGCTGGATATGTTTGTCCATGTGGTGGACGAGCCGTCGGAGATCCGAAAATATATGAAAAAGGGCGTGTACGGCTTCTACACCGATTACTGGAGCCCGCGCGCCTTAGAAGAACTGAGAGAAAGTGGAGAATAGTACGAAATGAAAAAATTATTCGGACAGATTGTAAAATTTGGAGCCGTGGGCTTCCTGTGTTTCTTTATTGATTACTTTATTATGGTGGCGTTAACTGAGCTGGTGGGAATCCCATCCTTTATTTCCAGTGCATGTTCCTACACCATTTCTACCGTAGTCAATTACATCTTAAGCATTACCGTAGTCTTCGACGCGGATAAGAATGCCAATAAGACGACCCAGTTCGGTATCTTTGTAGTCTTAAGCCTGATTGGCCTTGGTATCAACCAGCTCCTTATGTGGGCAGGTACCGGCTGGCTGGAGGGTCTGATGGATCAGAGCAGCCTGCTGGCGGCATATTCCCGTTACGCGTACATGGTAGTGAAGATTTTCGCGACCGCAGTGGTGATGGTTTACAACTTTATTACACGTAAAATTTTTATCGAAAAGCACTGAGCAAAATAAGCGTTTTCAGAAAGGAGCAGATATGAGGGAGAAAAGGATAGCACTGGCTGTCTGCCTTGTGCTGCTCCTTATCAGTTTCGTCTGGCTGATAAGGTTTCCGGTGCCGGCATCTGCGTTGGATTCCCAGGTGCTGACTGTCAAAAAGGCGGAGAAGCTGATGAAAAGCCTGACGCCGGTAGAAGGGGAGGAGCGGCTGCTTACCGGGCTTTATTTCGCGGACGGAGAGCTGCCCTGCGATGTGGAGAGCCGGACCTGGTACATTCCGGTGGACATGGACAATTCCGCCTGGGAGAGCGGAAGCTTCACAGGAGCGGACGGCGTTGAGCTTTATCTTCTGGACAATCCGCTGCTTGATGATAAGCAGGAGGCCGTAAAGACCGGTAAGGCCTATCGGCTGCTGGCGGTGAAGGGCGGTAATTATGAGATCGTACAGGTGGTATTTTCAGGACTGCCCATGATAAGCCTTACGACGGACAGCGGCGAGGAGATCCGCTACGACGAGATCTACGGAACCATGCGGTTCTATGCGGCGGACACCAAGGAAAACTGGGTGACGGAAAGTGTCATGAGCGCCCATATCCGGGGCGGCTCCAGCCGCCTGAACCCGAAGAAATCCTACAAAATGACCCTGTACAGACAGAACCAGACCGGCGCGGGCGCTTTGCGGAAAAACAAGCTGTCCTTCCTGGGAATGCGGACTGACGACGAGTGGCTGTTCTATGCCATGTACAGCGAAGACTCGAAGGTACGTGATAAACTTTCTCAGGATATATGGAACGAATCAGGCGCTTTGGGTATTGAATCGACCGGTTTTTATGGCTATCATATGGAATACATTGAGGTCTTTCAAAATGGGGAATATCGCGGTATCTACGGTCTGATGGAGCCGGTGGACTACAAGCAGCTGGGTCTGACCAAAGAAAATGGAAAGAATCCGGAGGAGTATCTGTACAAGCAGAAGGATCCGGAGGTCTATGAGCTGAAGGGAAATCACAGCGCGGATGATGAAGCCCATCGGGAAGTCCTCGACACATACCTTGCATATCTGGGGGCAGACGACGAGACCTTTGCGGCCCATATCGGGGAGTTGATCGATGTGGATAACGCGCTGGACGTCTGGCTCTATCTTCAGGCTGTCATCGGCATGGATAATATTCAGCGGAATATCTTCTATCCGGCGGTCTGTGCGGACGACCGGTATCAGATTCGTTTCATGCCCTGGGACATGGATTATACCTGGGGAAATGTACATGATTTTGATGCGGGGAACCGTACCAGGTTCTCGGAAGACATTCTGACCATGCGCATCGCCTGGAAAATAGGCGACCGTCTGGTGAAGCTTGACGTGGACGACGCCCGGGCGAAGGTCACGGCCAGATGGAAGGAGCTGCGGGAAAGCGTCTATTCCGACGGGTGGCTCTGTGAGCATATAGATACGTATGCCCACAGCGTGGTGGATTCCGGAGCCTTTGAGCGGGATCAGGCTATTTGGGAAAATGGCGGACATAATTCCGACTATGAGAGCCTGAAAGAGCTTGCCTGTGATCGGATGGCCTTTCTGGATGAGCAGATGGCCGATCCGCTTTCCTATCTGGATTTGGAGGAGTATGTGGAGTGAAAAAGAAGATAGCGCTTCTTTTAAATTTGATATTGCTTGGCTGCTGCCTCACAGGCGTCTTCTGCTGGCGGTTCCTTACGCCGGCACTGGGCTATCGGAGCGCGGACGCGGAGGATATAAAGGCCATGAAAGCGACTCATACGCAGGCGGCGGAGCCGTTTTTTACGGCGTTGGCGTTTTCCGGAGAGCAGCTGCCCTATGACAGCGCCACCTCGACCTTCTATCTGCCTCTGGATATGGAGACGGACGTATGGGAGAGTGGGGAGCTTAGCTCCCTCGATAAGAGCGTGCAGCTCCTTTTTGAGGAAGATATGGCCGACACGGACAAGCAGGAAGCCATCCGGACGGGAAAAGCCTTCTGTTTCTATGCAGTAAAGGATGGGGAATATCAGGTCTGTCAGGTGGTGGCCACCGGCCTTCCGGTCATTTCTATTGAGACGGCAGAAAGCGCGGACACAGAAGTTTTTGGCGGAAGCGCCTTTTTCTGGGATAATACCACCAAGATAAACTGGACCTCATCCAGCATTCTGGAGGCCCATATCCGCGGCAATACCAGCCGCATGTATCCGAAGAAGGGGTACAAGCTGACCCTGAAAAAGCAGAAGAAAAGCGGCGATATTGTAGCAGATAAAAAATCTCTGTTCGGCCTGCGTTCGGATGATGAGTGGATTCTGAACGCCATGTATACAGATTCTTCCAAGATCCGCGACAAGCTGAACGCGGATCTCTGGAGTGAAATCGGCGCGGTGAGAAGCGATTTCCCAAGCGCTTATTTCGGCACCCGGATGACCTATGTGGAGGTTTTCTTCAACCACGAATACTGGGGACTCTATATGCTGGCGGAGCCGGTGGATTCCAAGCAGCTGAACCGCGCGAAGCTGAACGAAGGCAAGGCGGAGGAGTATTCCTACAAGTCCGTGACGCCGCAGACCCTGCCTACGGAGGAGCTTCTGAATCAACCTGAGTATGGTCAGAATCTGGACGGCTATGAGCTGAAGGGCAAGCGGGATACGGTGGGGCGTTCCGATTGGGAGCCACTGCTTGACTATCTGAAGCTGCGGGATCTGACCACAGATGAAGAATTCCGGGAGACGGCCTCGGCTCTTACGGATCGGGAGGGTGCTCTGAACGTCTGGATTTTCCTTCAGGCGGTGCTGGGCATTGACAACCGCGGAAAAAATATGTATTATGTGGCAAAGCAGACTGCGAGCGGTCCGAAGCTGTACTTTGCGCCCTGGGATATGGATATTACCTGGGGAGACGCCTTAAGTGAAAATGAGGACGGAGACAGCGTGTGGAAGGTAGGGCTGTTTACCGGTCTCTATTCCGAGCGGATCAACTGGGCCTACGGCGACCGTCTGGTGGAGCTTGACGTGGACGAAACAAGAGATTATGTAAACCGGACATGGAAGGAGCTGCGGGCCGGCGTTTTCTCAGAGGAAAATCTGACGGAGCGTATCGACGGCCTTGTACATCAGGTGCAGGATTCCGGCGCTTACACAAGGAATGAAGAACGCTGGCCGGACAGCAGCAGCGGACAGAATTACGACCTGTTCAAGCGGATGGCCTTTTATCGGTTTGGCATCCTGGATTATTATTTTAACGGCAATCTGGAGGAATACATGGGGCTTGGATACGAATAGGTCCCGCTCTAAAGGAGAAAACATGGAGTATCGGCATGAATTAAAGTATGTGATTACGGCGGCGCAGCAGGCGCTTCTGGAAAACCGGATTCAGGGTTTGATAAAGCCGGACAGTCACGTGGGCGCGGACGGTATGTACCACATCCGCAGTCTGTATTTTGACGATTACTATAACAGCTATTATAAGGAAAATGAGATCGGCAGCGATCCGAGAGAAAAATTCCGGATCCGCATCTACAATGCCGGTACGGGGCGTATCAGCCTGGAACTGAAGCGGAAAGAACACGGCATGACCCAGAAGCTTTCCTGCCGCCTGACCGAGGAGCAGTGCAGGGAGCTGATGGCCGGAAGACCCCTTCCGATGGATCCTTCTTATCCGCCGGTATTGCAGAAGCTGAACCTGCAGATGCGGACGAGACTCTTAAGACCCCGGATTATCGTAGAGTATGACCGAATTCCCTATGTGGATCCCCTGGGCAACACCCGTATTACGCTGGATCTGAATATCCGTTCTTCCAGCTATACGAGCCTGTTTCTGACGGAGCAGCCGCCCATGCGGCCCATTATGCCGAAGGGGCGGAATATTCTGGAGGTCAAATACGACGAGTTCCTGCCGGATTACATATACCGGAATCTGCAGCTTGACAGCTTACAGCAGACGGCGTATTCCAAATACTATCTATGCAGACGGTACTCCTTCACGGGGATACCGGAGTAATATAAAGAATTCAAAAAAGACTATGGAGGATATGAAAAATGGGATTTAAAGATGTATTCAAAAAGTCATTTCTCGAAGGCTTTACCAGCATGGACATTTCTGCCGGACGGATTATGGCGACCTTTGCAGTGACCTGTATTCTGGCCTGCTATGTATTTCTGATTTACCGCCTGGTGACCAGAAAGTCCTTCTATTCCAAGGGCTTCAATGTGTCTCTGGCAGCCATGTCCGTGATTACTGCGGCCATCATTCTGGCTATGCAGTCCAACCTGGTAATCTCCCTCGGTATGGTCGGCGCCCTGTCTATCGTGCGTTTCCGTACGGCCATCAAGGATCCGATGGATCTGGTGTTCCTGTTCTGGTCCATCAGTATCGGTATCATCTGCGGCGCAGGTCTCTATGAGGTAGCGCTTCTGACCTGTCTGGTGGTGACGATTCTGATTCTGGTGCTGGAGAACCTGCCGGCTTCCAGAGCGCCCATGATGCTGGTGGTCAATGTGACCGATGCGGATAAAGAGGACGCGATTCTGGATATCGTAAAGAAATACAGCCGTTTCTACAAAGTAAAATCCAGAAACCTGACAGCAGGTGCCCTGGATATGGTAGTCGAGGTACAGGTGAAGGAAGAGGGCGCCTTTGTGAAAGAGGTCGCTGCGGTGGATACCGTAATGACAGCTTCCCTGATTGCCCACGACGGCGAGGTAACTTTCTAAATATGGGAAAAATCATGCGGCTTGGCGGGCGCGGACTGCGGTATATAAAGCAGTACGGGCTCTCCCGGCTTTATCGGAAGATTATGGAGCGAAAGCGGCGGAACGCAGCCGAGGCCGGTTACAATGACTGGCTTCAGAAACAGCTTCCGGATGCGGAGGAGGTCGCGCGCCAGCGGGAAAAGAAGTTTGCGTATGAGCCGTGCATCAGCATTCTGGTTCCGGCTTATGAGACGCCGGAGAACTTTCTGCGGCAGATGATCGACTCCGTACTGGACCAGAGCTATGGAAATCTGGAGCTGTGTATTGCCGATGGCAGTCCTTCCGATAAGGTCGAACAGACAGTAAAAGAATATGAAAAGAAGAATTCCCGGATAAAATATCGGCATCTGACTGAAAATCTGGGGATTTCTGACAATACCAACGCGGCGCTTGCCTTGGCGACCGGCGATTATGTGGGCCTTTTGGATCATGACGATCTGCTGCTTCCGGGGGCTCTTTTTGAGATCGTAGAGGCACTCAACGAGAGCGGCGGCGCAGACGCGGTTTATACGGACGAGGATAAGGTCAATATGGAACTGACCCGTCATTTTCAGCCCCATTTCAAGCCGGACTTTAATCAGGAATATCTGCGAAGCAATAATTATATCTGTCACTTTTTCGTGGTACGGCGCTCCATTGCCCTGAAGGTGGGCGGCTTTCGGGAGGAGTTCGACGGAGCCCAGGATCATGACTTTATCTTCCGCTGTACAGAAGAAGCGGAGCAGGTATTGCATGTGGCGAAGGTGCTGTATTCCTGGCGCAGCCACGAGGCATCCACGGCCACGAACCCCGAGAGCAAGCTTTATGCTTATGAAGCGGGAAAGCGGGCGGTGTCGGCCCATCTTGCCCGGACCGGACGCATGGGAACCCCGCAAAATACGGATAATTACGGCTTTTACCGGGTCTGCTATCCGGGCGTTCCATCTATCTTAAAGAATTCTTTCGAAAAATTTGATGGACAAACAGGTGTAAACGTTGTATATTATGGTAAGGTATGTAATATTTCCGTAACAATTAACCCGGAAGATCGTTATGTGCTTTTTATGCATGTTCGGAATCAGAGACAGAAGCATACGCGGGTAAACGCGCAGTTTTATGAGGCGCTGAAAGCCTGTTGTGACCGTCCCGATACGGGGCTGGCCTGCGCGCGGGTGTACGACGCGCGGAAGCGACTGGCAGGCGATATCCGGATGCGCGGTGTGAAGGATCCCTTTTCCGATGGAATGAAGGGTCTGAAATACGGATATACCGGATACAATCACCGGGCGGTGCTGCAGCAGGAGCTGGAGCAGCCGACGGACTGCTTTATGGTGCGGGCGGATATCTTAAAGACCTGTGTGCCGGAGGGCGGAGAAGTGTCTGTGGAGACGCTGGCGGCGAAGCTTACAGAATCCGGTTACCATATCTACTATGAACCCTGGGCGGTGTTGTATGAAGGCTGACAGTCAGGTATCCATTGTGATACCCAATTACAATGGAATGGCTTTTATGGAAGCCTGCATGCAGGCGGTACTCCGGGACGCGCCGAAAGCGGAGCTTATCGTGGTGGACAATGCGTCAAAGGACGGAAGCCTCGAATATACCAGAGAGCATTTCCCGGAAGCGCGTGTGCTGGCCATGGATCAGAACTATGGGTTTGCCCGGGCAGTCAATGAAGGCATCCGGGCGGCGACGCGGCCCTACGTGATTCTTTTGAACAATGATACCGAGGTGGAGCCGGGCTTTACGGACGCGTTGGTGGGGGCTCTGGAAGCAGATGTGAGGGCATTTTCAGCCCAGGCCAAGCTGATTCAGCTTCAGGATCCGTTGAAGCTGGACGACGCGGGCAATTTTTACTGCGCCCTCGGCTGGGCCTTTGCGAGAGGAAAAGATAGGCCTTCCGCAGATTATGAAGAACAGGACGAAGTATTCGCGGCCTGTGCGGGAGCGGCGGTCTACCGGAAAGCGCTTTTTGAAGAAATCGGGTATTTTGACGAAGCTCATTTCGCCTATCTGGAGGATATCGACATCGGCTGGAGAGCGCGTATCTTCGGATACCGGAATCTCTACGTACCAAAGGCCAGGGTATTGCACGCCGGAAGCGGAACCAGCGGTTCCCGTTATAATGAATTTAAGGTGACATTAAGTTCACGGAATAATATATGGATTATCTATAAGAATATGCCCCTGCTTCAGCTGGTGCTGAATCTGCCGTTTTTGCTGGTGGGATTTGGGGCAAAGCAGTTGTTTTTCTGTAAGAAGAAGCTGGGCGGCACTTACGCCCGGGGGATTCTTAAGGGAATCCGTACCTGCGACCGGGAGAAAAAGGTCCGCTTTATGTGGAAGCATTTCCCGGCGTATGCCAGACTCCAGTGGGAGCTCTGGCGGAATATAGCGAGAAAAATAATCGTTTAGTACAGGCTGAAGCACTTGCTGCTGAAGCCGAATGTGGGTGAGAAGTAGTGATAAAGGATAATCAGCAGCATTTTAACCGGCTTCACGTGCTGGTGGATGCGCTGGTGGTCGCGGCAGCCTATCTGCTGGCGTGGACTATCCAGTTTAAATTACTGAATCATATATCCGGTTTTGTATTCCAGGATTATATGCTGATTCTGATTCCGCTGGTGCCGGGATATCTGGCGCTTTACGCGGCTTTTGGCATGTATACCACCAAGAGCGTCCGGAGAAAGCGCGTGGAACTGGAGAAGATCGTGCAGGCCAATACCATAGGTCTGGGTCTCTTTATGATGGCCATGTTTTTCCTGCGCTGGAATACGGAGTTCACGAATAACTACTCCCGGCGGATGCTGGTGTATTTCTATATCATCAATATCGTGCTGGAGGCTATGGCCCGCAATGCCATCCGTCTGGCCCTGCATCAGCTCCGGAAAAAGGGCTTCAACCAGAAGCACATGATTCTGGTGGGCTACAGCCGCGCGGCGGAGGAGTATATTGACCGCATCAAGGGCAATCCGGAATGGGGCTATGAGATCATGGGGATTCTGGATGACAATGTGGAACAGGGCATGAAGTATCGGGGCGTGGAGGTGTTTGGCCGCACTGAGGAGATCGAAGAAGTTCTGGAGAAGGCCAAGCCGGATGAGATTGCCATTACCCTGGGCTTAAGCGAGTATTCCAAGCTGGAGCATATTGTGGCGGTCTGTGAGAAATCCGGCGTGCATACAAAGTTCATTCCGGATTACAATAATATCATCCCGACCCGTCCGTACACGGAGGATTTGATGGGGCTTCCGGTGGTCAATATCCGCCATGTGCCTCTGACCAATACATTCAATGCATTTGTAAAGCGAACGGTGGATCTGGTGGGGGCAGTCTGTGCCATCATCATCTTTTCGCCGATTATGCTGGTGACAGCCATCGCCATCAAGCTGACCTCTCCGGGACCTCTGATCTATGCCCAGGAGCGTGTGGGACTTCATAACCGGAACTTCAAGATGTACAAGTTCCGCTCCATGGACGTCCAGTCGCCCAAGAAGGAACGGGGAGCCTGGACCGTGCCGAACGATCCCCGTGTCACAAAGGTGGGAAAGATTATCCGCAAGACCAGCATAGACGAGCTGCCGCAGCTCTTTAATATCTTAAAAGGGGACATGAGTCTGGTGGGACCCCGTCCGGAGCGCCCGTTTTTTGTGGAGAAGTTCCGGGAGGAGATTCCCCGTTATATGATTAAACACCAGGTGCGTCCGGGTATGACCGGCTGGGCCCAGATTAATGGGTACCGGGGCAATACCTCGATCCGCAAGCGTATCGAATATGATCTCTACTATATTGAGAACTGGACGCTGGGGTTTGATATAAAAATCTTATTTCTGACGATTTTCAAGGGCTTCGTCAACAAGAATGCCTATTAAGGTGTCAGAACACAGGAAAGGATTTTACACGTATGGCAGATACAAGAGGCAGAAACGCGAGGGGACGGGACGAGGAACACAGCACACGTCGAAACAGCAGCAGTCGCAACACCCGCAGTAATGCACATGCGCACAGCTCCCACAGTAAGGGCAGAACCGCCCATACACCGGAAGAAAAGCGCAGAATGGCAAAGAGACATAAAAAGGCGAAGCGCAAAAAGCGCATGATCGGAATCCTTGTTCTGGAGGTATTTCTGATCCTGATTCTCGGCGTCGGCGTCTGGGGCTTAGGGAAGCTTGACAAGCTCCAGAGTGAGAACATCGGTGACGTGGTCGTCAATGAAGATATGGACGAGGATACAGCCAAGCTCCTGAAGGGCTATACGAATGTTGCCCTGTTTGGTATTGATACCCGAAAGATTGGCGAGCTGGGCGCAGGCAACCGAAGCGACACCATGATCATCGCCAGCATCAACAACGAGACCAAAGAGGTAAAGCTCATGTCCGTATACCGTGATACCTATCTGAACCGGGCGGATGATACCTATGGCAAATGTAACGCGGCCTACAAGAGCGGCGGTCCCAAGCAGGCTATGGAAATGCTGAACACCAACCTGGATCTGAATATCCAGTATTATGTCAGCATAGACTTTGTGGCCCTGATCAAGACCATCGACGCCCTGGGCGGCATTGACATCGATGTACAGGACGATGAGTGGGAGTATGTCAACGCCTATATGTACGAAACGACTGAGATTTCCGAGGATTATCTGGATCACTACAGCCCGTTCCTGGAAGGACCGGGACTGCAGACTCTGGACGGCCTGCAGGCGACGGCTTACTGCCGCATCCGCTATACAGCAGGAAGTGATTTCAAGCGTACGGAACGTCAGAGAATGGTTATCAGTAAGATTGTCGAGAAGGCAAAGAGCGCAGGACTGGGTACGATTAACAAGATTGTGGACGAGGTATTCCCGCTGGTATCCACGAATATCCCGAAGACGACCATGATCGGAATGGCGGCCAATATGATGTCCTACGAGCTGGGCGAGAGCGGAGGCTTCCCGACCTATATCGAGAATAAGAAGATCAATAAGCAGGATATGGTCGTGCCTGCAGATCTGGAGCTGAATGTAATGGAGCTTCACAAGTTCCTGTTTGGAGAGGAAGATTATTATCCGTCACCGACAGTCTTGAAGATCAATGAGAAGATTATCTCTGACACAGGCGTAACGGCGAAATCGACGGAATAATTACACGGAATAAAAATGGACGGGGAGAGTAGGCCTCGTCCATTTTTTCAGAGAGGGAAAGTATGAAAAAAGAAGCGAGTATCGACGCGGTTATCCCGGCTTACCGTCCGGGGGCAGAGTTCCGGGAGCTTCTGAAGCGGCTGATGGCGCAGAGCCGCCCGCTGCGGCGGATTATCATTATGAATACACGTACGGAGGTAGATATGCGAACCATGGCGGAAGATATTCCGGGGGCAGAGATTCACGAGCTGAACAAAAGTGAATTTGACCACGGCGGCACCCGGGACGCGGGCGCGCGCCTGTCTGATGCGGATTACCTGCTCTTTCTGACCCAGGACGCCCTTCCGGCGGACGAATATCTGGTGGAGCGTCTGGCGGCAGCTTTTACGGAACCGCAGATTAAGGCGGCATACGCGAGGCAGCTGGCCAGGCCGGATTGCCGGGAGCTGGAACGCTATACACGGATCTTTAACTATCCGGAGGAGTCTCGGGTTAAAACGGCGGCGGATCTGGACACACTTGGCATCAAGACCTTTTTTTGTTCCAATGTGTGCGCCATGTACGAACGGGAAACTTATGTAAACCGGGGAGGCTTTATCAGAAAAACCATTTTCAACGAGGATATGATTTATGCGGGCGGGCTTATTAAGGCCGGTTACGCCATCGCCTACGCGGCGGACGCCCGGGTCATCCATTCCCACAATTACAGCGGGCTCGAACAGTTCCACCGGAACTTTGATCTGGCCGTATCCCAGGCCGAGCATCCGGAGATCTTCGGCGGCGTGGCGTCGGAGGGCGAGGGCATCCGGCTGGTGAAGAAGACGGCGGCCCATTGCCTGCGGATCAGGAAACCCTGGCTCATCGTGACGCTGGTGTGGCAGAGCGGCTGGAAGTTCCTGGGTTACAGGATGGGTAAGAGTTATCGGAAGCTGCCCCGGTGGCTGGTGCTTCGCTGTACCATGAACCGGGCTTACTGGAACGGATACCGGAGATAACGGAGGATAAATTTTGGCAGAGTTATATGAAAATAAAGAGGCAGCCCGGGAGCGCGTCATCCTTGTCGGTGTCTGCACCCGGGAAAATGAAAATGTGGAGGAGTCCCTGGACGAGCTTAAGGAACTGGCCGACACCGCAGGGGCGGAGGCCGTAGGCCGGGTCATCCAGAACCGGGAGAGTATGCATCCGGGCACCTATATCGGCAGCGGTAAGATCGACGAGGTAAGGGAGCTGGCGGCAGAACTTCAGGCCGACGGCGTCATCTGCGACGACGAGCTGACTCCGGCCCAGCTAAGGGGACTGGAGCAGGAACTGGATTTGAAGGTGATGGACCGGACCCTGGTGATTCTGGACATCTTCGCACAGCACGCTACCACCAGCGAGGGAAAACTGCAGGTGGAGCTGGCCCAGCTGCGTTATCGTCTGGCAAGGCTTACCGGAAAGGGTATCGCCATGTCAAGACTGGGCGGCGGTATCGGCACCAGAGGTCCCGGCGAGAAGAAGCTGGAGACGGACCGACGGCTGATTAAGAGCCGCATTGCGAGACTGAACCGGGAACTGAAGGAGATGCAGATTCACCGGGATACGGCGAGAAAGAAGCGCCTGAACGAGAGTGTGCCGGTGGCGGCCATCGTAGGCTACACCAACGCGGGCAAGTCTACCCTGTTGAACGCCCTGACCGGAGCCGGTATCCTGGCGGAAAATAAGCTGTTCGCCACATTGGATCCCACCACCCGCCGGATGGAGCTGCCAAGCGGCCAGGAGATTCTGCTGACGGATACGGTCGGCTTTATCCGGAAGCTTCCCCACCATCTGGTGGAGGCCTTCAAGAGTACGTTGGAGGAGGCCCGCTACGCCGATTACATTCTTCACGTAGTGGACAGTGTGAGTCCGCAGATGGACGCCCAGATGGAGGCAGTCTACGAGACTCTGGATCGTCTGGGTATCGCGGGCAGGCCGGTCATCACCCTGTTTAACAAGCGGGATCTGGCGGCGGGCAGCGAGCTTCCGAAGGATCCGAACGCGGTGCGCGCCATCGGCATTTCCGCCGGAACCGGCGCGGGACTTAAGGAGCTGCAGGAAGTGCTGGAAGAGCAGCTTCGTAACAGCCGGGTACAGGTAGAGAAGCTGTTTCCCTACGCCCAGGCAGGGGATATCCAGCGGATTCGAAGGTACGGACAGGTGCTGGAAGAGGAATATCGGGAGGACGGTATCTATATCAAGGCCTGGATGCCGCGGAATTATTAGGTGGCGCAGAGGATCCTTACAGTTGCATTCTATAAAAAAATACTATATAATTTCTTAAACGGACCTGCGGGAGAAGCGCAGAGACCAGAAACCATAACTTTATAAAACGAAGGAGAACGTAAAATGATTGATAAGCTGATTGCAAAGATTCAGAAGACCGGAGCCCCCATCGTGGTAGGACTGGATCCGATGCTGAACTACATTCCGGAGCACATCCAGAAGAAGGCGTTCGCGGAGTACGGCGAGACCCTGGAGGGAGCAGCAGAGGCCATCTGGCAGTTCAACAAGGAGATCGTGGACAAGACCTACGACCTGATTCCGGCGGTAAAGCCTCAGATCGCCATGTATGAGCAGTTCGGTATCGAGGGCTTGAAGGCATATAAGAAGACCATCGATTACTGCAAATCCAAAGACCTGGTAGTCATCGGCGATATCAAGCGCGGCGACATTGGTTCCACTTCTGCCGCATATGCGGTGGGCCATCTGGGCAAGGTACAGGTGGGCAGCAAATGTTACGTTCCCTTCGACGAGGATTTCGCCACTGTAAACCCGTACCTGGGCAGTGACGGCGTAAAGCCTTTCATCGAGGTATGCAAAGAGGAAAATAAGGGTCTGTTTATCCTGGTAAAAACCTCCAATCCGTCCAGCGGCGAGTTCCAGGATCAGCTGGTAAATGGCCGTCCGCTCTATGAGCTGGTTGGCGAGAAGGTAGCCCAGTGGGGTGAAGAGCATGTAGGCCAGTCCGGCTACAGCTACATCGGCGCGGTAGTCGGAGCTACCTATCCGGAAATGGGCGCGACCCTTCGTAAGCTTATGCCGAAGACCTTCATTCTGGTGCCGGGTTACGGTGCCCAGGGCGGCAAGGGCAAGGATCTGGTGAACTTCTTTAATGAGGACGGACTGGGCGCTATCGTGAACTCCTCCAGAGGCATCATTGCCGCATACAAGCAGGAGAAGTACGCAAAATTCGGCGCGGAAAACTTCGGCGACGCTTCCCGCGCGGCGGTGGAAGACATGGTAGCCGACATCAGCGGCGCACTGAACGCACGATAGGAGAAGGCTATGAAATATCAGGAAACAGCGCTTATTAAAGAGCAGCGTGAGATTGCCCCGGGCATCTTTAGCCTGTGGCTTCAGACAGAGCATATCGCGGAAGAGGCGAGACCGGGCCAGTTCGTGTCCGTCTACTGCCATGACGAGTCGAGACTTCTGCCCCGGCCCATCAGCATCTGCGAGATCGATAAAGAAAATAAATCCCTGAGGCTGGTATACCGGGCAGCAGGAGCCGGAACCGCAGAGTTTTCCGGCTACGGCGCGGGAGAGACCTTACGCCTCATCGGCCCCCTGGGAAATGGCTTCCCTCTGGACAAGGGCTATAAAAAAGTATTCCTCATCGGCGGCGGCATCGGCGTACCGCCCATGGTGGAGCTGTCAAAGCAGCTTCCCGGGGAGAAAATCGTGGTTTCCGGTTACCGGGGCGGCGACCTGTTCCTGAAGGACGAACTGTCCCGCCACGCAAAACTTGTGGTAGCCACTGAGGACGGAAGTGCCGGAACAAAGGGAAATGTATTGGACGCCATCAAAGAAAATGGCCTGACTGCGGACGCCATTTTCGCCTGCGGCCCCGGCCCCATGCTCCGGGCCCTGAAGGCTTACGCCGAAGAGCAGGGCATCGACTGTTATTTGTCCCTGGAGGAGCGGATGGCCTGCGGCATCGGAGCCTGTCTGGCCTGCGTCTGCAAGTCCAAGGATGTGGACGCCCACACGAACGTGAAAAATAAGCGCATCTGCAAGGACGGTCCGGTCTTTGCGGCTGACGAAATCGAACTGTAACCGGAGGAAGAAGAGCTATGGAATACAAGACAAGTGTAAATCTGGCCGGAGTAGAGCTTAAGAACCCGGTGATGACAGCCTCCGGAACCTTCGGATCCGCCGGCGAATACGGAGAATTTTACGACCTGGGCGAGCTGGGAGCCGTAGTGACCAAGGGCGTGGCAAATGTACCCTG